>NZ_JACAOM010000055.1:0-49232 GCF_013386245.1 Pseudomonas sp. 21615526
CTAAATAACGGATATGTACCCCATCCCCCCTCAGGGCCGATACAAATGCGCATGCCCCGCACGATACAACGACGACTCACCAAAACTGTCACTGGCCAAAACCCGACCCACCAGAATCAACGCCGTACGCCGAAACCCCTTGGCTGCCACCTTCCCGGCAATATCCGCCAGCGTACCAATGGCCCAATCCTGATCCGGCCAGGTCGCCCGATGCACCACCGCAATCGGACAATCCTCCCCATAGTGAGGCACCAACTCAGCCACGATCTTCTCCAGATGACTCACCCCCAGGTGAATCGCCATGGTCGTCCCATGCTGCGCCAGGCTACTGAACACCTCACCCTCAGGCATCGCCGTCTTATCCGCATACCGCGTCAAAATCACACTCTGCGCAATGTCCGGCAATGTCAGCTCAGCCTCCAACAACGCCGCACACGCCGCCACCGCCGTCACTCCGGGAATGATCTGAAACCCAATCCCAAGCTCCCGCAAAAGCCGAATCTGCTCCCCAATCGACCCGTACAAACTCGGATCCCCGGAATGCACCCGCGCCACATCCTGGCCTTTCCCATGGGCCGTCTTGATCAGCTCGATGATCTGCTCCAGATGCAACTCGGCACTGTTAACCACCAACTCCGCCTGATGCCCCTCAAGCACCGCCGCCGGCACCAGCGAACCGGCATAGATGATCACCGGGCAACTGCGAATCAGCCGCTGCCCCTTGACCGTGATCAATTCCGGGTCACCTGGGCCTGCGCCGATGAAAAAGACAGTCATGGATTCATTCCTGTGAAAAAAAGCACGCGAGCAGCCCTCCAGATGAAGATTGCTCATGATCAAAGCTGACGATTATCGGGAATTCAGCCGGCGCAAGCCAATGCAAAGGTGGCCTGGGCGGTTTTTTTGCGGGTGATCAGCAGGGTGGCAGGGCTTTGAGACAGCTGTTCTGCCAGGGCCAGGGCGGCACTTTCAGCAATGCCGTAGCAGCCGGTATGAGCAAAAACCGTCTCGGACTTATGGCTCAGTCGATCTTCATAGGGCGCCAATTGCTCCGCACTGAAAAATACCAACGGCAAATCCAGAACCTGAGCCAGTGCCAGCAACCCCGGCTCATCCTGCTTGCGATCAAGACTGGCCAGCGCAGTGATGCGCTGACGCTCAATGCCACCCTCGGCGAGGGCGGCGTTGAACAGTTCACGCAGGATGTCGACAGAACAACCCCGCTGACACCCCAGGCCAACCGCCAGGATCATGCCGAATACTGACCATCACGGTTACGGCGAAACAGCCAGGCACTGATCAAGCCCAGCGCCAGCCAGAAGGCAACGTTGGTCAACTGCGAGGCGATCTTGAATTGAGCTTCCAGAGCCTCCGGCGCCAGCATCGAGTGGACTTCCGGCTGTGGTGCGCCAATCACATGGGGCACAGCCAGGATCGCCACGCCCAGGATTTTCAGCAGCCAGTTACGACCGAACACGATCAGCGCGATACCGGCAGCGGTAGAGGCGGCAGTGCCGATCCACCAGATTTGCCGTTGCGCCAGGTCTGCCGCCGCAGTCCCCGGCAATTCAGGCGGCAAGCCCAGGGTCGGCGCCAACACAAAGGTGGCGTAACCGGCCAGGCCCCACAGCAGGCCTTGGGCCGTACGGGTCGGTGCACGCAGGGTGTACAGGCCGGCAAGCATCAGGGCAAAACCTACGGCGACCACCAGGTTACCGCCCGTAGTCGACAGCACACGCTGCCAGCCATCTTCCGGCTCCCAGGCTTCAGCGTCGTGGGTGTGGGCCGTGGCTTCGGCATGTTCATGCACTTCGGTCGCGGCCGGGGCGTTTTCGAAGGTTTCCGCCTGCAGGATCAGCGGGGCAACCCAGAAGCTTTGCAGCAAGGTCAGCAGCAAGGCGGCCAGGAGGCCGGTGAAACCTGCGGTTTGGGCAATACGCTTGATCATGTCGGCAGGTCTCAGTGGCACGGGAACGCAGCGCTGTGGCGGGTATCGTGGGCGGCGTTGTGCACCGCTTCGATGTGCGAGAAACCGGCGAAATACACCAGGCACGCGCCGAGGATCGACGCGCCGATGGCGGCAGTCAGGCGTTGGCTCAGGGTGGCGGTGGCGCTGGCGGTAGAGGCGGTGCTGCTGATGATCGACATGGCGCGTCCCTTCAGGGTTTCAGGGTGACACGAGCGCATGAAAACCCCGCGAGCCAGGCACGCAGGGTTCTGAACAGCGCCCGCCCACCGCGGGTTTGTTATCTGATTTTTTCGGGCCGGTCTCCGGGCTTGCGAGGGGCCTGGGCCTTGAAAACATCACCTTCCCATGCCGTAGCGGCACAGTGGTTTTGATGCTTCACTCGCTTACCGTTGCGGGGGCAGCACCGGACTCGTCACGCCCTTGAGTAAAGGAACATGACTCACCGGTTTCCCGTTTCACCCTGTGAAGGGCACCCGAAACAAGATGTGTAGGAGAGCATGGGCGGGCGATGGGCGTCAAATCGCCGGGTTATTGCCAGCGTTTGAACAGCACGCTGGCATTCACGCCGCCGAATCCAAACCCATTGGAAATCGCGTATTCAATCGGCAACGACCGAGCTTGGCCCCGGACCATATCCAGCCCATCGGCGGCGGGGTCCGGGTTGTCCAGGTTGAGGGTCGCCGGGGCAATCTGGTCGCGCAGGGCGAGCACGGTGAAGATCGCCTCGATCCCGCCCGCGGCGCCCAACAGATGGCCGGTCGCCGACTTGGTGGCGCTGATCGCGACGCTGGCAGTTGCACCGAACAGCGTATTGATCGCTGCCAGTTCGCCGTTGTCGCCTACGGGGGTCGACGTGGCATGGGCGTTCAAATGCTGGATCTGTGCGGCGCTGATCCCTGCCTGCGCGATCGCCAGTTCCATTGCCCTGCGTGCACCCGAGCCATCTTCCGGGCCCGATGTCATGTGATAGGCGTCGGCGCTGGTGCCGTAGCCCACCAGCTCTGCGATAGGCGTCGCCCCGCGAGCCAATGCATGCTCCAGTTCCTCGATCACCAACAGTCCGGCACCTTCGCCCATCACAAACCCGTCGCGGCCTTGATCGAACGGGCGGGAGGCCAATGCCGGCGTGTCGTTGTAATCGCTCGACAGCGCACGCGCCGCCGCGAAACCGCCGAGGCTGACCCGGTGGATGCAGGCTTCGGCGCCGCCACACACGGCGATGTCGATTTCGCCGGCACGGATCATTCGCGCAGCATCACCAATCGCCTGTACGCCGGCGGCGCAGGCAGTGACGGGGGAGCCCAGCGGACCTTTAAGTTGATGCTGGATCGACACGTGCCCGGCCGCCATGTTGCCGAGGAATGACGGGATCGTGAACGGCGACAGGCGGCGAGGCCCTTTGCTGTCAGCCGTACGAACGGCCTCGGCAATCGCGGGAAAACCACCCACGCCGGAGGCGATGATTGTCGCGGTACGTTCCTGCTGCGATGGCGTCTGCGGACTCCAGCCAGCCTGGGCCAGGGCCTCTTGCGCGGCGGCCAGGGCAAACACGATGAACCGGTCCATCTTGCGTTGTTCCTTGGCCGGGATGACAGTGTCCGGGTCAAAGCCGGCTTCAGGGTCCTGGATGCGGTCCAACACTTGGCCGCCGATGCTGATTGCCAGGTCGCCGATCAATGCCTCGGGTAGCCTGCGAATCCCGGATTCACCGGCCAGCAGGCGCTTCCAGGTCTGTTCCACGCCGGTTGCCAGCGGTGTCACTGCACCCATGCCGGTCACAACAATTCGCTTACTCATGATCGCTTAGCTCCGCAAATTTCAGGTTGGTAGCAATGCATGGACGAAACTATCATTATGAAAGTAACATCCGATAGCTGAAATTTCCGTAGCCGCCCCACAGAGGAACTGCAATGCAACGTAAGTCGCTGGTGAATGCCGAATGCCCGGTAGCCCGTGGAGTGGAACGGGTAGGCGAGTGGTGGAGCATCCTGATCATGCGCGACGCGCTGCAAGGTTTGCGGCGTTTTGACGAGTTTTCCCAGAGCCTGGGAATCGCTCCGAATATGCTCACCCGCCGGCTCAACAGCCTGGTCGAGGCGGGGCTGCTGGAGCGCCGGCAATACAGCGAGCGGCCGCCCCGTTTCGAGTACGTACCGACGCCGGTTGGCGAGGATTTCCGGGTGGTGATCATGGCGTTCGTCGGTTGGGGCAACCGCCATTTCGCCAACGAAGGTGAAAGCCTGCAATTGGTTGACCGGGAAACCCGGCGCCCGGTGGAAGTGGCGGTGGTGGACGCCGACGGTGTGCGCGTGTCCGTCGAGCAATGCAGCGTTCAAGCCGGGCCTGCCGCCAGCGAGGGCATGCTGGAGCGCCTGGCGCTGCTTCGCGCCAAACGCTCGGACATTGACCCGTCCCCGCGCACTGCGTAGCCTTGCACCTTCGAGGTTCTTCGGCCCAGGCCGAAGCTAAGAAGGGAACGCGGTCAATGCCGCGGCTGCCCCCGCAACTGTAAAGGGTTTATCTGACTGCCACGCCACTGCCTGAACAAGGCGGGAAGGCGCAGCCAGCGCCGGCATCACCGCCGGCAAGCCCCAAGCCAGGAGACCTGCCTCGCAACCGATTTTCTACTTCAACCGGGCGGGGTGATCCGGTGGCGAATTCTGCTCCTGCGCACCCGCGCAGGGGCACTCGTCCCGTATGCCCGCCCCAAAGGGCATCCGATGAAAACACTGGCCAAACTCCCCGTCACCATCGTTACCGGCTTCCTCGGCTCGGGCAAGACCACCTTGCTGCGCCACATGCTGGATAACGCCCAGGGGCGCCGCATCGCGGTGATCGTCAACGAGTTCGGCGAGCTGGGCATTGACGGTGAAATCCTCAAGCAATGCTCCATCGGCTGTACCGAAGAAGAGGCGAACGGCCGCGTCTACGAATTGGCCAATGGCTGCCTGTGCTGCACGGTCCAGGAAGAGTTCTTCCCGGTGATGCGCGAACTGGTGGCCCGTCGCGGCGACCTCGACCATATCCTCATCGAAACCTCGGGCCTGGCCCTGCCAAAACCCTTGGTCCAGGCGTTCCAGTGGCCGGAAATCCGCAGCGCCTGCACCGTTGACGCCGTGATCACCGTGGTCGACAGCCCAGCCGTGGCCGCCGGCACGTTCGCCGCCTTCCCGGACCAGGTTGACGCCCAGCGCAAGCTCGACCCGAACCTGGACCACGAATCCCCCCTGCACGAGCTGTTCGCTGACCAACTGGCCAGCGCCGACCTGGTGATCCTCAACAAGTCCGACCTGATCAGCCCTGAAGACCTGGCCCGTGTGCGCCTGGAAGTGGCAGAAGAACTGCCGCCGGCGGTCAAAATCATCGAAGCCAGCAGCGGTCGCCTGCCGCTGGATGTATTGATCGGCCTGGGCGCGGGCTCGGAAGAACACATCGATGGCCGCCACAGCCATCACGATCATCACCACGAAGGTGAAGACGACCACGACCACGATGCCTTCGACTCCATCTCCATCGAACTGCCCCAGGCCGACGAAAGCCTGCTGCTGGACGCCCTGACCCAACTGGTGGTCAAGCACGGCATCCTGCGGGTCAAGGGCTTCGCGGCGATCCCGAACAAACCGATGCGCCTGCTGATCCAGGGCGTGGGCACGCGTTTCGACAAGCACTTCGACCGCGCCTGGCGCGCCGATGAGCCGCGCGCCACGCACCTGGTGCTGATCGGCCAGGAACTCGACGCCGCCTTGCTCGAAGCGCAACTGCGCGCTGCCCTCAGCGTTTAAACCATGCATCTGCTCAGGACCCAGCCCGGCGGTTTCGTTTCGGATGACAACATCGCCGACCTTGGGCAAACCCCCGCCGAGCTGGTGATCCTGTGCAGCGGTGATTCCAGCCTGGCGCTGCTGGCCGAAGCGGCCCAGCAGTTGCCCGATGATTACCCGAGCCTGCGCCTGGCCAACCCGATGCAGGTGCAGAACCATGCTTCGGTCGACCTGTATGTGGATGAGGTGCTGCGCCACGCCAAGGTCATCCTGATTTCGCTGCACGGCGGCATCGGTTATTGGCGCTACGGTATCGAGCGCCTGGTGGAGTTGGCCGAGCGCGGCGTGCAGCTGATCCTGGTGCCGGGGGATGATCGCCCGGACCCGGAACTCAGTGGCCTCAGCACCGTGGGCGCCGAGGAACGTGACCGGCTCTGGCACTTCCTGCGCCAGGGTGGTTTGGGGAATGCGCTGGATTTCTATCGTTGCCTGGCCGCCAGCTACCTTGGCCGCGATTACGCCTGGAGCGAGCCGCAAACCCTGCCGCGCACGGCGATTTATCATCCGCATAAAGCCAATGCCCGTCTCAACGATTGGCAGGCTGACTGGCAAGCTGATTTTCCCGTGGCGGCGGTGCTGTTCTACCGCTCCCATTTGCAGGCGGCCAACACCGGCTTTATCGATGTTTTTTGCCAGCGCTTGCAGGCCGCGGGTCTCAACCCGCTGCCGATGGCGGTGGCCAGTTTGAAAGAGCCCGGTTGCCTGACCGTGGTCGAGGATTTGCTGGACGAGGTGCACGCCTCGGTGATTCTGAACACCACCGGTTTTGCCCAGTCCAGCCCCGAAGCGCCGCACCTGCGGCCGTTTCGCCGCAATATCCCGGTGATCCAGGCGATTTGCGCCCAGGACAACGAGCCCGGCTGGCAGGCCAGCGAGCAAGGCCTCGGCCCACGTGACCTGGCGATGCACATCGCGTTGCCGGAACTGGACGGGCGCATCATCAGCCGGCCCATCAGCTTCAAGGACCTGGCCTGGCGCAGTGAGCGCAGCCAGTCGGATGTGGTGTGCTATCGCGCACAACCGGAGCGCATGGACTTTGTCGCCGAACTGGCGCGGCGCTGGGTCGAACTGGCGCGGGTGCCGAATGGCGAAAAGCGTATCGCGCTGATCCTCGCCAACTACCCGACCCGGGACGGACGTATCGGCAACGGCGTGGGTCTCGACACCCCAGCCGCCGCGCTGAATATCCTGCGGGCACTGAAAATCCAAGGTTATCCGCTGCCGGACGAGCTGCCGGAAAGCGGAACGGCACTGATCCAGGCGCTCTTGGGCGGCGTCAGCAACGACCTGGACAGCCTCGACTTGCGTCCGTGTCATCAGAGCCTGGCGCTGGATGACTACGAGGCGATGTTCAACCGCTTGCCCGAGTCCAATCGCCAGGCCGTGTTGGCACGCTGGGGTACACCTCATAGCGATCCGATGTTCCGCGACGGCCGCATGATGATCGCGGGCCTGCGTTTGGGCCTGACCTTCGTCGGCATCCAGCCGGCCCGGGGTTACCAGATCGACGCGAGTGCGGTCTATCACGACCCGGACCTGGTGCCGCCCCACGGTTACCTGGCGTTCTACTTCTGGTTACGCCACACCTACGGCGCCCACGGCGTGATCCACGTTGGCAAGCACGGCAACCTGGAATGGCTGCCGGGCAAGGGCGTCGGGCTTTCCGAGAACTGCTGGCCCGACGCACTACTGGGGCCGCTGCCGAATATCTACCCGTTTATCGTCAATGACCCGGGCGAGGGCGCCCAGGCCAAGCGCCGCACCCAGGCCGTGATCATCGACCACCTGATGCCGCCGCTGACCCGCGCCGAAACCTATGGGCCGCTGCGCGACCTGGAGTTGCTGGCCGACGAGTATTACGAGGCACAACTGCTCGACCCACGGCGTGCCCGCGAGCTGCAAAAGGACATCCTCAAGCTGGTGCGCGAAACCCGCATCGACCAGGAACTGGCCCTGGACGAAAACCTCGACAGCGACGCCGATGCGGCGATCTGGCTGCCGCGCCTGGACACCTACCTGTGTGACTTGAAGGAGTCGCAGATTCGCGATGGCCTGCACATTTTCGGCGAGTCGCCCGAGGGCCGCTTGCGCATCGACACCTTGCTGGCGTTGTTGCGTATTCCGCGTGGCGATGGGCGCGGGCCGCAATCGAGCCTGCTGCGGGTATTGGCCAAGGCCTTCGACCTGGGCTTCGATCCGCTGGACTGCGCCCTGGCCGAGCCGTGGACGGGGCGCCGGCCGTTGGTGTTGCAGAAGATCGACACGCAGTTGTGGCGCACTGCCGGCGACACCCGTGAACGCCTGGAGCTGTATGCCGCGCGCTTGATCGAGCAGGCGCTGGAAGGTGCCGTGGAGCAGCTTGAAGAGCCCGGCTGGGAAGACGTCAAGGCGGTGATCGAGAGCTTGCGCATCGTCGTCGCGCCACGCCTGGATGCCTGCGGCCCGGCGGAAATGCGCGGGTTGCTGGATGCCTTGAGCGGGCGCTTCGTCCCGGCCGGGCCCAGCGGCGCGCCGAGCCGGGGCCGTCTGGACGTGTTGCCTACCGGTCGTAACTTTTTCTCGGTGGATGTGCGCAACCTGCCCACCACCACTGCCTGGCGCATCGGCTTCCAGTCGGCGAACCTGATTCTTGAGCGTCACCTGCAGGATCATGGCGACCACTTGCGCCAGCTCGGCCTGTCGGTGTGGGGCACCGCCACCATGCGCACCGGTGGCGACGATATCGCCCAGGCCATGGCGCTGATGGGCGTGCGCCCGGTATGGGCCACGGGCAGCCAGCGGGTGGATGACTTTGAAATCCTGCCCATCAGCCTACTGGACCGGCCACGGGTGGATGTGACCTTGCGCGTGTCGGGCTTCTT
Organism: Pseudomonas sp. 21615526; assembly: GCF_013386245.1. NCBI lineage: Bacteria > Pseudomonadati > Pseudomonadota > Gammaproteobacteria > Pseudomonadales > Pseudomonadaceae > Pseudomonas > Pseudomonas sp. 21615526. The sequence continues at coordinate 8,652 of NZ_JACAOM010000055.1, forward strand.
CCGCGATGCGTTCGCCAACCTGATCCGCCTGTTCGATGCGGCGGTGCAAGCCGTGGCGGCGCTGGACGAACCCGACGACCTGAACCCTCTGGCGGCCAAGGTGCGCAGTGAGCGCGAGGCCTTGCGCCTGTCGGGCCTGGACGAGGACGCGGCGGCGAAGCAGGCTGGTTGGCGGATCTTCGGTGCCAAGCCCGGTGCCTATGGTGCCGGCGTGCAGGGCGCGATTGATGGGCGCTTGTGGCAGAGCCGCGAAGACCTGGCGGAGGTTTACCTGAACTGGGGCGGCTACGCCTATGGCGGCTCCGACGAAGGCACCGCCGCCCGCGAACAGTTTGCCCAGCGTTTGAGCCAGGTGCAGGCGGTGTTGCAGAACCAGGACAACCGCGAGCATGACCTGCTCGACTCCAATGATTACTACCAATTCCAGGGCGGCATGCTCGCCGCCGTGGAAACCCTGAGCGGCGACAAGGCCGCCAGCTATCATGGTGACCACAGCCAGCCGGACTTGCCGAAAGTCCGCACGTTGAAGGAAGAGTTGAACCGGGTGATTCGTGCCCGTGCGGCCAACCCGAAGTGGATCGAAGGGGTGAAGCGCCACGGCTACAAAGGCGCGTTCGAGATGGCGGCCACCGTGGATAATCTGTTCGCGTTCGACGCTACGACGGCGTTGATCGACGATCATCAATATGCATTGCTGGCGGATGCCTACTTGCTGGACCCGGACACCCGCGCCTTTGTGCAGCAGCACAACCCGGATGCCCTGCGGGATATGACCGAACGCATGCTCGAAGCCCAGCAACGCGGCATGTGGCAGGAGCCTGGGGCGTACCGCGAGGCGTTGGAAAACCTGTTGTTGGATATAGAAGAAGGTAGTTGATGACCGACATTCCACATTTCCCGCTGTCCGCCGTGGTCGGCGCCGACGACCTGAAACTGGCCCTGTGCCTGACCGCCATCGACCCGAAGATCGGTGGCGTGCTGATTGAAGGCCCGCGCGGCATGGCCAAGTCCACCCTGGCCCGTGGCCTGGCGGACCTGCTCGCCAGCGGCCAGTTCGTCACGCTGCCGTTGGGCGCCACCGAGGAGCGGCTGGTGGGCACACTCGATCTGGACGCGGCACTCAGTGAGGGCCGCGCACAGTTTTCCCCCGGCGTGCTGGCCAAGGCCGACGGCGGCGTGCTCTATGTCGATGAAGTCAACCTGCTGCCCGACCACCTGGTGGACCTGCTGCTGGACGTGGCCGCCAGCGGCACCAACCTGATCGAGCGCGACGGGATTTCCCACCGGCATTCGGCGCGTTTTGTACTGATCGGCACCATGAACCCGGAAGAGGGCGAGCTGCGCCCGCAATTGCTCGACCGGTTTGGTTTCAACGTAGCGCTGAGCGGGCACACCCAGCCGGCCGAACGCGGGCAGATCATCCGTCGCCGCCTGGATTTCGACAGCGACCCTCAGGGTTTCTGCGGGCAATGGGCCGACCGGCAGGCCGCGTTGCGTGAGCGCTGCACCCGGGCCCGCGCCTTGCTGGATAGCATCCCGTTGGATGACCAGGCGCTGGCGCAGATTACCGAGCGCTGCTTTGCCGCTGGGGTCGATGGCTTGCGCGCCGACCTGGTCTGGCTGCGTGGCGCACGTGCCCATGCGGCCTGGCGGGGCGCGACGGCTATCAGCGAAGAAGATATCGAAGCGGTCGCGGAATTTGCCCTGCGCCATCGTCGTCAGGAGCAATCCCCGCCTGCAACGCCGCCCGCTGGCGGTCAATCACCCAAGCCCAATGATGCACCTGAAGACCAGGGCCAGTGGGGCAACATGCCCGCACCCGCCTTGCCGATAGGCGCTCGCCGTGATGTGCCCACCTGGCCAAAAAAGCCCTAGGCATCCGCCCCAAACCTGACGCAGGGGCGGATGCACGGCCCAAGGCGGGTCGACTGAACAAGGGCCGGCGTGGCCAGGCGCGCAGCGCGGCCGAAGGTTCGATCAACTGGCCGGGCACCTTGCTCGGCGGGCGGCCGCAACGCCGCGAAGATTTGTTGTATCAACTGCGTAGCCGTACGCCCCATGAACTGTGGCTGGTGATTGTCGATGCTTCGGCGTCCACCCGGCGGCATCAGGCGCTTAGCGATGCCAAGGGATTACTGGCCCAACTGTTCGACGATGCCTATCGACAGCGGGCGCGCATGGCGTTGCTCACCGCGAGCGGGCAATCGCCAAAGTGGCAGGTGCAGGGATTAAAGGCGGCAAAAGGGCTTGGTCATTGGCTTGATGGCCTCGGTGCAGGCGGTGGCACGCCATTGTTGGCAGCGCTGAACGAAGCGGGGCACTGGTTGGCGGCTCGTCGCAAGCGTTACCCGGTGGAGCAGCAGCGGTTGCTGGTGATCACCGATGGGCGGCTGAAGGATGTGGCGGGTTTGCCGCCGCTGGACTGCCCGGGCTTGCTGGTGGACATCGAGCGCGGCCCGATTCGGTTGGGCCGTTCAAAGCAGCTGGCTATGGGGTTACAGATTGACTATCGGCATATCGATAACCTGTAAGCGCCGGCACGTTCGGCCACAGATCCGCCACCAGAAACAACCGTTCGGCTTCTTCCCATTCGCCTTCGCTGTTTTCCACCAGGCGCACCAGCAACTGCGCGGGCGCCATGGGGTCCAGCTCGGTCAGCCAGTGTTGCATCCGGGCCGCGTCCCAGGCTTCGTTCGCCGGGTAGTGCGCCGGCGCCAGCCATGCGTGGCGGGGCAGCGGTTGCCAGCGTCCTGCCGGGCTTTGCTCGATAAACCTCGACCAATCGCGCTGATGCAGCCAGCGGCCATTCAGGTGTTGGGGATGCGCGCCCTGCGGCGCCTGCGCCATGCCCGGCCATGGGTAGAGCAGATAACCGCCCAGCCACAGATGGGCATCAAAGGTCTGGATATCCAGCGCGGCCAGGACTTCGCGGCTCTCCGGCCGGGCGGAAATCGGCAGTTGGTGCTGGGCCAGGTGGGCCAGCTTGCGGTCGAGCCGGTCGTGGCAGCCGGGGCCGAGCCATTGCGCGGTGTTCCGGCCATCACCGTCCTGGGGCCCGAGGTAGAGTTTGATCGCCAGTTCCAGATGATGCACACCGTCACGGTCGCGCAGCAGCATGTCCAGCTCGCCCAGGGTATGCCCGGCCTGGCGGATCGGCAGGTTGGCCGCCAGCAGCTCCACGCCCGGCGCATGTTGCACGGCGAATTGCCACAGCCGTTCGTAATACAACCCCAGCCGGCGGGTGCGTGCCTGGCTCAGCCAATGCAGCAAGGCACTGCTGTCCTGGTCCAGCTGGCGCAGCCACTGCTCCAGCAAATGCGGCGCCTGCACCCAGTCGCTGCCGGTCAGCGGGTGGCGTTGTGGCCACGGCGTTTGCGCGAGCATCGGCGGGGCGAGCATCACCCACGCGAGATCGCGCACCTCGGGGTGACGCAGTTGGCGGGGCAGGTGCTGCAAATCAGGGAACAGAGTCATGGTCCGAGCATAGCCTTTTACAGCCGGGAAGGGGGCTGAGAACCGTTGTCGTCTGGGGTTTGCGGCGACAAAGGATTTTGTGTAACGCCGGCTTTCGCCCATAATCGTTCTTTTTTGCAGAACCCGAACCCCGCAGGAGCCCCATGGAGCAATTTCGCAATATCGGCATTATCGGTCGCCTGGGCAGTACCCAGGTGCTGGACACCGTCCGCCGACTGAAAAAGTTTCTGCTCGAGCGCCACCTGCACGTGATCCTCGAAGACACCATCGCTGAAATCCTCCCGGGCCATGGCCTGCAGACCTCGTCGCGCAAGATGCTCGGTGAAGTCTGCGACATGGTGATCGTGGTGGGCGGCGACGGCAGCCTGCTGGGCGCCGCCCGGGCGCTGGCGCGGCATAACGTGCCGGTGCTGGGGATCAACCGTGGAAGCCTGGGGTTCCTCACCGATATTCGCCCCGACGAGCTGGAAGTCGAAGTGGCCAAGGTGCTGGACGGCCACTACCTGGTGGAAAACCGCTTCCTGCTGCAAGCCGAAGTGCGCCGCCACGGCGAAGCCATCGGCCAGGGCGACGCCCTCAACGATGTGGTGCTGCACCCCGGCAAGTCGACGCGGATGATCGAGTTCGAGTTGTACATCGACGGCCAGTTCGTGTGCAGCCAGAAGGCCGACGGCCTGATCGTCGCCACGCCGACCGGGTCCACGGCCTACGCGCTGTCGGCCGGTGGGCCGATCATGCATCCCAAGCTGGATGCCATTGTGATCGTGCCGATGTATCCCCATATGTTGTCCAGCAGGCCTATCGTGGTCGATGGCAACAGTGAGCTGAAAATCGTGGTGTCAAAAGACATGCAGATCTACCCGCAAGTCTCCTGCGACGGGCAGAACCATTTCACCTGCGCCCCCGGTGACACCATCACCGTGAGCAAAAAGGCACAGAAGTTGCGGTTGATCCACCCGCTGGACCACAACTACTACGAAGTGTGCCGGACCAAGCTGGGCTGGGGCAGCCGCTTGGGGGGTGGAGGCGACTGATGCTCGATCCCGCGCGTAGCTACGACCTGATTGGTGACGTGCACGGTTGCGCTCATACCCTTGAGCACTTGCTCGACCGGTTGGGTTACCACAAGCAGGGCGGTACCTGGCGCCATCCGTCGCGAATGGCCGTGTTCCTCGGCGATATCATCGACCGTGGCCCGCGCATTCGCGAGGCGCTGCATATCGTCCACGACATGACCGAGGCCGGCCAGGCACTGTGCATCATGGGCAACCATGAGTTCAACGCGCTGGGCTGGAGCACGCCCGCCGCCCCGGGCAGCGGCAAGCAGTTTGTGCGCGAGCACACGCCACGCCACGCGCGGTTGATCCACGAGACCCTGACCCAGTTCGAACAGCACCCGGCAGACTGGCACGATTTCCTCGGCTGGTTCTATGACATGCCGCTGTTTGTCGACGCCGGGCGATTCCGCGTAGTGCACGCCTGCTGGGACAACGGCTTTATCGAGCCCCTGCGCGCGCATTTCCCGGACGGCTGCATCGACGAACACTTCCTGCAAGCCGCCGCCGTGCCCGGCAGTTTCGCCAGCAATGCCTTCGACCGCCTGTTGCGCGGCACCGACATGCGCCTGCCGGACGGCCTGACCCTGACCGGCGGCGACGGCCTGACGCGTTCGTTCTTCCGCACCAAGTTCTGGGAAGACGACCCGAAAACCTACGGCGACATCGTGTTTCAGCCCGATGCGCTGCCGGAACCGGTGGCCGCCACGCCGCTGTCGTCCACTGAAAAGAATTCCCTGCTGCGCTACGGCGTCGACGAGCCATTGCTGTTCGTCGGCCACTACTGGCGCAGCGGCAAACCGGCGCCGATCCGCCCGAACCTGGCCTGCCTGGACTACAGCGCGGTGCTGTACGGCAAGTTGGTGGCGTACCGGCTGGATCAGGAAACCCGCCTGGACCCGCGTAAATTTGTTTGGGTCGATGTCGAGCGCCCTGAGGTTATTTCATGAGTACCGTTGCTGTATTACGCCTGCCGCTGGCGGTAGATTTGAGTGGTTTCGTCAAGCTTCTGCAACGCATGCAAGTGCCCCATCGCGTCAGCGAAGAAGCCGGGGAGCAGGTGCTGTGGGTGCCTGACTCCATCAGTGAAGACGTGAAGGTCCTGTACCAGCGCTTTCCGGCCGGTGACCCGGACCAGCAACTGGACATTCCCGAGCAGGCGACGTCGACCAGGCGTCCCGGGTTTGCCCAGCAGCTTCGCCACAGCCCGGTGACCGCGTTGGTGTTGCTGCTGAGCATCATCGTCGGCGCCGTTACGTTGCTGGGGGATAACCTGCAGGCCATGAGCTGGCTGACGTTCCTGCCGTTCAGCGTGGCAGGCGAGTACATCCGTTTCACGCCATTGACCGACAGCCTGGCGTCGGGACAGTGGTGGCGCCTGGTCACGCCGATGTTGATCCACTTCGGCATCCTGCACCTGGCCATGAACGGCATGTGGTACTGGGAACTGGGGCGACGCATCGAGTTGCGCCAGGGCAGTATCAACCTGCTGGGCCTGACCCTGCTGTTCAGCCTGGTGTCGAACTACGCTCAATACTATTTTGGTGGTCCCGGCCTGTTTGGCGGGTTGTCCGGCGTGCTGTATGGCTTGCTCGGGCATTGCTGGATCTATCAGTGGGTGTCGCCGAATCCGGTGTATCGCCTGCCTCGCGGGGTGTTGGTGATGATGCTGGTGTGGCTGGTGCTGTGCCTGTCGGGCCTGGTCTCGATGATCGGCTTCGGCGAAATCGCCAACGCGGCCCACGTGGGTGGCCTGGTGATGGGTTGCCTGACCGGTTTGTTGGGTGGCTTGTACAGCCGCCGCAAAATGTCTCCTATTTAGTTAAGGAAGAGTCTTATGTCCTCTTTTGTCGAAATGATCGAAAACATCACCCCGGACATCTACGAGAGCCTCAAGCTCGCCGTGGAAATCGGCAAATGGTCCGATGGCCGCAAGCTCACCGCCGAGCAGCGTGAATTGTCGTTGCAGGCGGTGATCGCCTGGGAACTGCAGAACCTGCCGGAAGACCAGCGCACCGGCTACATGGGCCCGCAGGAATGCGCCTCGAAGTCGGCGCCGGTGCCGAACATCCTGTTCAAGTCGGATGCCATCCATTGATTGAGATTGGCCGTGGTGCAGTCAGCAAGATGTCGGCGCAGTTGGGTGAGCCGACCGTTCAATACGCGTTTCGCCTGGGCGACACCGAGGTGCCGGTCAATCCATTGATCGGCACTACCGTGCGCCTGGAATACCTCGGTGCGATCCATTGCACCCATTGCGGTCGCAAGACCAAGACCAGTTTCAGTCAGGGTTACTGCTACCCGTGCATGACCAAACTGGCCCAGTGCGACCTGTGCATCATGAGCCCCGAGCGCTGCCATTACGACGCCGGCACCTGCCGCGATCCGGCCTGGGGTGAAAAATTCTGCATGACCGACCACGTGGTGTACCTGGCGAACTCGTCGGGGATCAAGGTCGGCATCACCCGCGCCAGCCAGCTGCCGACCCGCTGGCTCGACCAGGGTGCCAGCCAGGCGCTGCCGATCATGCGCGTTGCCACGCGCCAGCAGTCGGGCTTCGTCGAAGACCTGTTCCGCAGCCAGGTGGCCGACAAGACCAACTGGCGCGCGTTGCTCAAGGGCGATGCCCAGGCCGTCGACCTTGCGCAGGTGCGCGACGAACTGTTCGCCAGCTGTGCCGAAGGCATGCTCGGTTTGCAGGAACGCTTTGGCCTGCAGGCCATCCAACCGGTGACCGACATCGAACCGATCGAAATCCGCTACCCGATCGAGCAGTATCCGACCAAGATCGTCAGCTTCAACCTGGACAAGAACCCGATTGCCGAAGGCACGCTGATGGGGATCAAGGGCCAATACCTGATCTTCGATACCGGCGTGATCAATATTCGTAAATACACGGCCTACCAGCTCGCCGTGCATCAGTAGAAGGACGACAGACATGCGCACCGAACAGCCGAAGATGATTTACCTGAAGGACTATCAGGCGCCGGACTACCTGATCGACGAGACGCACCTGACCTTCGAGTTGTTCGAGGACCATAGCCTGGTCCACGCGCAGCTGGTGATGCGCCGCAACCCCGAGCGCGGCGCCGGCTTGCCGCCGCTGGTGCTGGACGGGCAGCAGCTGGAGCTGCTGTCGGTGAACCTGGCCGACCAGGAACTGACCGACGCCGACTACCAGTTGAGCGACAGCCACCTGACCGTGCACCCCACCAGCGCGACCTTCACCCTCGACACCACGGTGAAGATCCACCCGGAAACCAATACCGCCCTGGAAGGCCTGTACAAATCCGGCGGCATGTTCTGCACCCAGTGCGAGGCCGAGGGTTTCCGCAAGATCACCTATTACCTCGACCGTCCTGACGTGATGAGCGTGTTCACCACCACGGTGATCGCCGAGCAACACAGCTACCCGGTGTTGCTGTCCAACGGCAACCCGATTGCTTCCGGCCCTGGCGAAGACGGCCGGCACTGGGCGACCTGGGAAGATCCGTTCAAGAAGCCGGCGTACCTGTTTGCACTGGTGGCCGGTGATTTGTGGTGTGTCGAAGACACCTTCACCACCATGACCGAGCGCACCGTGGCGCTGCGTATCTATGTCGAGCCGGAAAACATCGACAAGTGCCAGCACGCCATGAACAGCCTGAAGAAATCCATGCGCTGGGACGAGGAAGTCTATGGCCGTGAGTACGACCTCGACATCTTCATGATCGTCGCGGTCAACGACTTCAACATGGGCGCCATGGAAAACAAGGGCCTCAACATCTTCAACTCCAGCGCCGTGCTGGCTCGTGCCGAAACCGCCACCGACGCCGCGCACCAGCGAGTCGAGGCGATCGTTGCCCACGAATACTTCCACAACTGGTCGGGCAACCGCGTGACTTGCCGCGACTGGTTCCAGCTGTCGCTGAAGGAAGGCTTCACGGTGTTCCGTGATTCGCAGTTCTCTGCCGACATGAACTCGGCCACCGTCAAGCGCATCCAGGACGTGGCTTATCTGCGCACTCACCAGTTCGCCGAAGATGCCGGTCCCATGGCCCACGCGGTACGTCCGGACGGCTTTATCGAGATCTCCAACTTCTACACCCTGACCGTGTACGAAAAGGGCTCGGAAGTCGTCCGTATGATCCAAACCTTGCTCGGCGCCGAAGGGTTCCGCAAAGGCAGCGACCTGTACTTCGAACGCCACGACGGCCAGGCTGTGACCTGCGATGACTTTATCAAGGCCATGGAAGACGCCAACGGCGCTGACCTGACCCAGTTCAAGCGCTGGTACAGCCAGGCCGGTACGCCACGCCTGGCGGTGAGCGAGTCCTACGACCCGGTGGCTAAAACCTACAGCCTGACCTTCCGTCAAAGCTGCCCGGAAACCCCGGACAAGGTGGAAAAACTGCCGTTCGTGATTCCGGTTGAGCTGGGCCTGCTGGACGGGAAGGGCGCGGGCATCGCCTTGCGCCTGGCCGGTGAAACCGCTGCCGGCGCCACGTCCCGCGTGATCTCGGTGACCGAAGCCGAACAGACCTTCACCTTTGTCGACATCGCCGAGCACCCGCTGCCGTCGCTGCTGCGTGGCTTCTCGGCGCCGGTGAAGCTGAGCTTCCCGTATAACCGCGACCAACTGATGTTCCTGATGCAGCACGACAGCGATGGCTTCAATCGCTGGGACGCCGGCCAGCAGCTGTCGGTGCAGGTGTTGCAGGAGCTGATCGCCCAACATCAGCAGGGCAAGGCGCTGGTGCTGGATCAACGCCTGATCACTGCACTGCGCAGCGTATTGAGCGACGAAAGCCTGGACCAGGCGATGGTCGCCGAGATGCTCTCGCTACCGAGCGAAGCCTACCTGACCGAAATCAGCGAAGTGGCGGATGTCGATGCCATCCACGCGGCCCGCGAGTTTGCTCGCAAGCAGTTGGCCGACAACCTGTTCGAAGGCCTGTGGCTGCGTTACCAGGCCAATCGCGACCTGTCGAAGAAAACCCCGTACGTGGCCGAGGCGGAACACTTTGCCCGTCGCGCCTTGCAGAACATTGCGCTGTCGTACCTGATGCTCAGCGGCAAGCCGGAAGTGCTGGCGGCGACCCTTGAACAGTTCGACGCGTGCGACAACATGACCGAGCGCCTGACGGCCCTGGCGGTGCTGGTCAACTCGCCGTTCGAAGAAGAGAAAGCCAAGGCGCTGGCGGTGTTTGCCGAGAACTTCAAGGACAACCCGCTGGTCATGGACCAGTGGTTCAGCGTGCAGGCGGGCAATGGTTTGCCGGGCGCGCTGGAGCGGGTCAAGACGTTGATGCAGCACCCTGCGTTCAACATCAAGAACCCGAACAAGGTGCGGGCACTGGTGGGCGCGTTTGCCGGGCAGAACCTGATCAACTTCCACGCGGCGGATGGTTCGGGCTATCGGTTCCTGGCGGACCTGGTGATCCAGTTGAATGGCTTCAACCCCCAGATTGCTTCGCGGCAATTGGCGCCGTTGACCCGCTGGCGCAAGTACGACAGCGCGCGGCAGGCGCTGATGAAAGGCGAGCTGGAGCGGATTCGCGCTTCGGGCGAGCTGTCCAGCGATGTGTTTGAAGTGGTGAGCAAAAGCCTCGCTTAACTGAGGCTGAGTACTGCATCTGTGGCGAGGGAGCTTGCTCCCGCTGGAGTGCGCAGCGCTCCCAAGATTTTGGGGCCGCTACGCAGCCCAGCGGGAGCAAGCTCCCTCGCCACAACGGGTCTTAGATAACCGGCGGCCAGCGCAGGTCTTGTGCATCATCGTCCGTATAACGTGGGAAGCGTTCCGCGATCATCTCGTGGGGCACGCCCAGCGGTATCGCGCTGGCAGCATCCAGGCGGGCCACTTGCTCAGCCGAGAGTTGCACACTCAACGCACCCAGGGTGCCGTCCAGTTGTTCGCGGGTACGCGGCCCCAGGATCGGGATCAGCGCGGTAGTGGAACGACGGGCCTTTTCCCGTAGCCAGGCGATGGCGATGTGAGTCGGCGTGGCGTCCAGTTCACCGGCAACCGCCAGCAGGGTGTCGAGCACTGCCGTTTCCCGTGCGCTTTTTTCAGCGTGGACCAAAATCCCCAGCTTGCTGGCGCGGGTATCGTCCTGGCTGTTGCGGTACTTCCCGGTCAGAAAACCACCCCCCAGCGGTGACCATAAAGTCGCGGCCAGGCCCAGGGCCTCGGCCATGGGCAGCAGCTCGCGGTCAGCGGTGCGTTCGGCCAGGCTGTATTCGGTCTGGATCGCTACCAGGGGTGCAAAGCCGCGCACTTCAGCGAGCAGGTCGGCGCGGGCAATGCGCCAGGCGGGGAAGTTGGACAGCCCGGCGTAGTGGATCTTGCCGGCACGCACCAGGTCATCAAACCCCCGCAGGATCTCTTCCATCGGCGTGACGTTGTCGCTGATATGCGCCCAGAACAGGTCGATGTGGTCGGTGTTCAAGCGTTTCAGGCTTTCTTCGACGGCGCGCACCATGTTCTTGCGGTTGTTGCCAAGCTTGAGGGTGCCTTCGTCTTGAGGCTGGGTGCGCAGGGTGTATTTGCTGGCGATCACCAAGCGGTCGCGTTCCGAGGCAATGAACTCGCCGAGCAGTACTTCCGATTGGCCGAACTGGTAGCCGTTGGCAGTATCGAGGAAGTTTCCGCCGGCCTCCAGATAGCCGTCGTAGATTCGCTTGGACTCGTCGCGCTCGGCGCCGTGGCCCCAGCCTGTGCCGAAATTGGCGGTACCCAGGGCCAGCTCTGAAACCCGCAGGCCGCTGCGACGGCCAAAGACTTTATTGCGCATACCGAAACTCCTGACGCTGTGGTTGGTTTAAATGTTTCGCAACATCTATTAAATATGATGCGAGTCATATATTTCGTCAAGGGGCTTTTTTGGCGGCTGAAGGGAAGGGTGCCTGCTCCTGACACTTTCTGACGGAGGCCTCTGCTAAGCTGCGCCACCTTTCTTTTTCGAGCATGATCAACGTGTCGCGTACCAGTCGTCTGTTGACCTTGTTGCAAGTCCTGCGGGGCAAAAAACGCCCGGTGACGGCCGCCGTGCTGGCGGCAGAACTGGAGATTTCCGAGCGCACGCTGTACCGCGATATCGCCGAACTGACCGCGTTGGGCGCACCGATCTACGGCGAGGCGGGCGTGGGCTATGTGCTGCGTGCGGGCCTGTTCCTGCCGCCGCTGATGCTCAATGCCGACGAGACCGAAGCCATCGTGCTGGGCTTGCGGTATGTCGACCAGCGCGGTGATGACGTACTGAGCCAGGCGGCGGCCAATGCGCTTGCAAAGATCGCCGACGTGCTTGACCCGGCTGCCCAGGAAGCCTTGCGCAATCCGACGGTGCTGCCGGGCCCGCCAGGCTTCGGCTACCCGGAAAATCGCGTGCCGTTGAATGTGTTCCGCGAGGCCATTCGCGGCCAGGCCAAACTGCACATCGACTACGCCGATGCCAGCCAGACCGCCAGCCAGCGCCTGATCTGGCCCCTGGCCCTGGGTTTTCTCAACGAAGTGCGGGTGATCGTCGCGTGGTGTGAATTGCGTGGGGCCTATCGCACCTTCCGCACCGACCGAGTGGCCGCCGCGCGCCTGCAAGGTGAACGGTATCCGGGGCGCCGCAGCGACTGGCTGCGGGGCTGGCGCAAGCTGATGGAACAGAACGAATCCGGGCCGTTCACTCCTGACAAGAACTGACACAACGCTGCTTTAGCATGGCTCCATAAATCACTAAAAAGGAGCTGTCACCATGTCCCAACCCACCCCTGAACTGGCCCCGGCTATTGCAACCTACATTGCTGCGGCGAATGCCGGCGACACCTCGCTGGTGGCCGACTGTTTCGCCGAAGATGCCAACGTGTTCGACGAAGGCGAGCACCGGGTCGGTACCGCCGCCATCGCCCGCTGGATGGAAGACACCGGGCGTCGTTACCAGCCCAGGGTCCAGGTGCTGAATGTGCAGCACCGCACGGGCAAGGTGCTGGTCAGCAACCTGATCACCGGCAGCTTTCCCGGCAGCCCGCTGGAGCTGCGCTATACCTTCCGCCTCAATGAACACGGCAAGATTGCCCGATTGGATATTTCCCTGTAGCCGTCATGGCATACTGCCGGGCATGACTTTCGACTCGCCACTTGCCGCCTATCAGCACGCCATCACCGAACAGGGTTTTGTCCCCGACGACGCCCAGCGTGAGGCGGTGCAAGCCCTGCAGGACTGCCATCAGGCCTTGCACCACGGCCATGGGCCCATCACTGGGGTGTACCTGTGGGGCCCGGTCGGCCGGGGCAAGACCTGGCTGATGGACCAGTTCTACCAAAGCCTGGGAGTGCCAGCGCGGCGCCAGCATTTTCATCACTTCATGGGCTGGGTGCACCAGCGTTCATTCCAGCTAACGGGCACCCACGATCCCTTGCAGGCCCTGGCCCGCGAACTGAGCCGGGAAGTGCGGGTGCTGTGTTTCGATGAGTTGTTTGTCAACGACATTGGTGACGCCATCATCCTCGGCCGGCTGTTCCAGGTGATGTTCGAGGAAGGCGTGGTGATGGTCTGCACGTCCAACCAGCCACCGGGCCAGCTGTACGCCGACGGTTTCAACCGGGATCGTTTCCTGCCGGGAATCGAAGCGATCAAACAGCATATGCGGGTGGTGGCAGTCGATGGCGGGGAGGATCATCGCCTGCACCCGGGCACCGCACTGCAGCGTTACTGGGTCGACCAGCCCGACGCGTTGGCCGAGGTGTTTCGCCAGTTAAGCGCCGGGCAGGCAGTGAGCAGCGCCCCGGTTGCGGTCGGCTACCGCTCCATCGTGGCGGTGCAGTCCAGTGAAACCGTGCTGTGGTGTCGCTACGCCGACCTGTGTGAGCAGCCGTTGGCGGCGATGGATTTCATGCTGCTGTGTGATCGGTTCAAGGCCATTTTGCTCGGCGAGGTGCCCAACCTCAGCGCGCAAAAGCGCCCGGGACGAATCGCCCGTGGCACCGAAGACGCTGCCGAACGGGTGGACGCCGGGGACCGGGAACTGCCGGAACTGTCGGTGCATGACGACAGCGTCCGGCGTTTTATCGCGCTGGTGGACGAGTGCTACGACCGCAAGGTGCCGCTGTACATCGAGGCCCGGGTGCCGCTGGAAAGCCTCTACACCGAGGGTTACCTGGAGTTTCCATTCCGCCGCACCCTGAGCCGCCTGCAGGAGATGCAACTGGCACGGTTTGGCGAGCCTGGCGCGCTTTCACGCGGGCAAATGTAGTTAATCTCCTTCATCTAATGCCTGCACCACGCTTACAATCGAGCCCTTTTATGGGGACCGAGTCCCTGTCGCACCGTCAACGAGGAAGGAAATGGACAGCGCAGACATCCTGGTGCTGCAAGCCAGCTACACCAATCCGGTACACGCCGAGGCCATTGGCCTGGTGCTCAATCATTACGCCGAAGACCCCATGGGCGGTGGTCACAGCCTGCCGGCCGACCGCTTGCAGCAACTGCCGGCAGAGCTGGCCAAGCGTGCCCACGCGTTCAGTGTGCTGGCCTTTGTCGGCGGTACGCCGGCCGGCCTGGTGAACTGCTTTGAAGGGTTTTCCACCTTTGCCTGCCGCCCGCTGGTCAACGTGCACGACGTGGTGGTGATGGATCAATTCCGTGGCCTGGGGCTGAGTCAGAAGATGCTGCAAAAGGTCGAGGAAATTGCTCGCCAGCGCGGTTGCTGCAAGATCACCCTCGAGGTGCTTGAAGGCAACGCCGTGGCGCAGTCGGCGTATCGAAAGTTTGGGTTTGATGATTCGGTATTTGATCCGCAACATGGCCGGATGTTGTTCTGGAGCAAGCCGCTTTAATTAATGTTTATTTAATTAAAGGCAAAAAAAAGGCGCCAGCAAGTGGCGCCAAATTGACCTTGGCTATCAGAGCGGAATAGCACAGGTATTGCGGGTAAATCAGCTGTTCGGTGTGTTGGTAGTTTGGTCGGCCGTTGCCGGCTTTTCGGTCTTGCCGTCAGCCATTGCGGTTTGCTGGGCAGCACCGTGAGTCTGTTCCTGAACGAAGGTGAAGTTGTTGTAGAACTCCTTCGAACGCTCTGAGCCTCCTTCTGCAAAGGCGGCTACGGAAGTCATGGTCATCAGGCCGGCAAGGATAACAGTCGAAAATTTCATGGCAGTGTCTCAGTAAGTGTGTTGGGTCCGCGCGTTGTCATCAGCGGCGGGATGGGGAGACTGTGGGCCAATGATATTAAGTAAGGGTTAACCTCGCGCTGACCGAAAGTTAACGATTTCGTTAACTTCCAATCTTTAGCAGCGATGAATTCAGAGCTTCCAGTCCAGTGCAACGCTGATAGAGCGCGGGTCTCCCCAATACACGCCGTTATAGAAGCCGACGCGCTCGTAATATTTTTTATCAAATAGGTTGTTGATATTAAGTGACGCCGACAAGTGGTCATCGAACTCATAGCGCGACATCAGGTTGACCACGGTATAGGCCTGCTGGGTGATCCGGGTGCGCTCCCTGATCAGGGCTCCATTGGTGTCCCGGCCAACCGGGCGATAGGCGAAGTCGTAGAAGTCGCTTTGCCAATTCACCGCGCCGCCGACCGTCAGCGCGTGCCATTCGCCGGGCAGGCGGTAGGCCGTGGACACGCGCAGCAGGTTCAGCGGCAGGTGGGTGTTATTGCGCTGCTTGTCCCCGTTCAGGGAGTGGGTGTAGGTGTATCCGGCGGTCAGGTTCCAGTCGGGGCGCACCTCTCCGGACACCTCTACCTCGAAACCCTGAACCTTGTTGCCTTTGCCGCCGGATGTGAAGAACTGCTCACCGGTCTCCGGATCCGGTGGGGTCAAACTGTCCAGTTCCGCGACGTTGTCCTGTTTGCTCCAGAAGTACGCGGCCGCCAGGTTCAGGCGCTCTTCCAGCAGGCTGCCCTTGATGCCCACTTCATAGTTGCTGCCTACCACCGGCTCCAGGTATTGCTTGCTGGCGGTGCGTTCTTCCTGCGGGTTGAAGATATCGGTGTAGCTGGCGTAGACGGTGTACTCCGGGGTCAGGTCGTAGAGCAGGCCGGCGTAGGGTGTCCACATGTCGTTGTGGGTCTGGCTGGATTTTGACGTACCGAGGAACTGGTCAGTGTCCCTGTTGTAGTTGTAGGTGGTGCTCTCGATCTCCCAGCTGCCGTAGCGGCTGCCCAATACCGCATGCAGGCGATCGGTCAGGCTCAGGCGGGTGGCCAGGTAGCCGGCCTTTTGGCGGGTGCTGCCTTGTTCGCCCTTGAGGCCGGTGTTGGTGTCGGGGAATTTGCCGATCCCGCCCATGTGTTTCCAATCGTCGATGCTGGTGTAGTCCTTCGGCACCGTACCGCTGCGCAGGTGTGGCGAAGCGTCACGCTGCTCGGACTCGCCGTAACCCACCATCAATTCGTGCTCACGACCCAGCAGGGCATAGGACCCGGACAGGTTCAAGTCGACCACGTCCATTTTCGAGGTGCCGAGCATGTGGCTGGTCCAGGCGGTCATGCCGCTGCGGTCGGCATTCGGGAAGCCTGAGCCGCCGTAATAGACCTTGCCGTCGGTGTCGCTTTCACGGTGGGTATAGGCGGCCTTCAGGTGCCAGTCACCCGCCAGGCGGTGGTCGAGGGTAGCGAAGGTGGTTTCATCTTTCAGCGGCCAGGAACTCCAGTGGGCCGCGATGTTGGCGGAGCGGGGCAGACTGGCTTTGCTGCCGTCGCTGTTCCAGTAGGGCAAGGTGCCCCAAGCGGTGCCCTGCACATGCTTGTTCTGGTAATCGAAGCCCACCGCCAGCACCGTGTCGTCGGTCAGGTCGCCTTCGAGGATGCCGTAGCCGACTTCCCGTTGCAGCGCGTAGTTGTCGCGGTAGGACTGGGTGTCACGGTAGGCGAGCACCGTGCGGCCGCGCAGGCGCCCATCAAACGCCAGGGGGCCGCCAACGTCCAGGTAGCTGTAGTAATTGTCGTGGGAGCCGCCGCTGACGCCTGTCTTGGCCTGCCACTGTGCGGTCGGGCGTTTGCGCACCATGTTGACCGTGGCCGAGGGGTCGCCGGCGCCGGTGGTCAGGCCGGTGGCGCCGCGGACCACTTCGACCCGGTCGTAGATGATGGTGTCGGCATCGGACTTCATGCGGCCGAAGGTGTTGAGCATGCCGTCAATCTGGAAGTTGGTGATGCCGTAGCCGCGCGAGGAATAGCCGACCCGGTCGGAGTCCAGGTGCTGCACCACCACGCCGGTGGTCTGGCGCATCACTTCGGTCAGGGTGTTGAGGTTGAAGTCGTCCATCTGCTGGCGGGTGATCACCGAGACCGACTGCGGGGTTTCCTTGATGGACAGGTTCAGCCGGGTGGCGGTGCCCATTGAGCCTGTGGTGTAGGCACCGGTGTGTTCGGTGTTGGCGCCAAGGCCTTCGGCGGTGATGCTGGTGCTGCCCAGTTCCAGGGCTTTCGCCGGCGCTTGGGAGTCCTGGTCGGGGTCGTTTTCGGCCAGCAGGTCCGGGCTCAGCACCACGCTGAAGAGGCCCAGGGTCAAGGTCATGGAACGGGTAATAGGCGCGAACATCGCGGCGAACTCCTTGTCGTCTATGAAAAATGCCATTGGCTCAAAGACGAAAGGAGGCGGGGAACTTTAGCGCTAAACGAGAATAATTATTATCTTTGCGTTGCAGCCAAATCGGGTTTCACCGCATTGCGCGGATGAAACCCGGGCGATTCAAGCTACTTGACGACCACGTTGACGGCGTCTGGCTTGGGCTTGATCAGGCTGAAATCAATCAGCGGTTTTTGCTGGCGTGCATACGGGTCGCCAATCATCCGTGGCCGAGGCTTGAAGCTGTCACTGACCAGGCTCTTGCTGTGGTCCAGTTCGTCGAAGCTCAACCCGGCCATGTCGGCCCAGGTATGGATCAGCTGCGAGCTGGTGTAAGGGCGCTGCAAGTCACCGGCAAAACTCCAGTCATGGCTTTCACGCCACTTGGGTGATGCGTAGGCCATGAACGGAATGGTGTACATCGGTGCCGTCGGCTTGCCTTCGTTGCGGCCCAGGGTGTTGTGGCCGGCCGAATCGAACACGTCTTCGCCGTGGTCGGAAAGGTACAGCAGGAAACCGTTCGGATCGGTCTTGGCGTAGTCCTTGATCAGGCTCGACACCACGAAATCGTTGTACAGCACCGCATTGTCGTAGCTGTTGTAGGTCGGCAACTGTGCGTCGCTGACCCCCTCAGGCACGCCCTGGCGGTCGGTGAACTTGTCGAAGGTCGGCGGGTAGCGGTACTGGTAGCTCATGTGGGTACCCAGCAGGTGCACCACGATGAATTTGCGTTCGGCGGTGTCGGACATGGCCTTGGCAAACGGCTCCAGCACGTCGCCGTCATACTGGCGCGCATTCTGGTTGCGGTTGTTGTTCAGGTACACCTGCTCGTCGGCCTGTTCGGAGAAGGTCGTGAGCATGGTGTTGCGCTTGGTCATGGTCTGCTGGTTGGTGATCCAGAAGGTCTTGTAGCCGGCCTGCTTCATCACGCTGACGATGGAGGGGGTCTTGAGGTACAGGTCCGGGTTTTCTTCGTCGGCGAAGGTCAGCACCTGTTGCAGCGCCTCGATGGTGTACGGGCGCGGGGTAATGACGTTGTCGAACACCGCCAGTTGGTCCCGCAGCTTGTCCAGTTCCGGCGTGGTGTTGCGCGGGTAGCCATACAGGCTCATGCGCTGGCGGTTGGTGGACTCGCCGATCACCAGCACCAGGGTCGACGGCTGGCCGGCCATGCTGTCCTTGAGGTTGGTCAGGGGCGGGATCTTGCTGGCGCTGGTCAGCATGCCTTGCATGTTATCCAGTTGTTCGGTGTAGCGGCGGTAGGCGACGATCATCTGCCATGGCACTGCCGGCTCGATACGGGTTTCGAAGCGGTCGATGGCCAGTTCCATGGTCTCGCTCTTGGCGATCTGCTTGACCAGCGGGTAGCCGACGATGGCAATCACGATTGCGGCAGCCGCCAGCATGGCCTGGCCACGTGGCAGGTAAACCGGGCGTACGCGGGTCCACAGGAAAACGGCCATGGCGGTGTGGGCAATGAACGCCAGCACGATCCACCAGGCAAAGTATTGGGTGGCGTATTCGCCGGCTTCAGAGATGTTCGACTCGAACATGATGAAGATGACGCTTTGAGAGAATTCCTGCTGGTAGATGAAGAAATAACCCAGGCTGGCCATGGAACAGGCCCACAGCACCACGCCAATCAACCCCGCCACCAGGCGCGCGCGACGCGGGAACAACAGCATCGGCGCCAGCCACAGGGCGCTCATGAAGAATGCCTGGCGGAAACCACTGAAGCCGGAGGTGCCGGTCAGTTGGATCAGCAGTTGGGTAATGCCCGAGAAATACCAGAAGAACAGAAACATCCAGCCGAGGCCGGCCCAATCAAAACCTTTCGCAGACGTAGTGCTGCGTTTGAACATCGCCATCCAGCGCTCCAACCCGATAATTTCAGTGTCAACGCGCAGGGATGCACGCAAACAGAGGGCCTGCGCACGTAGCGCGGCCCTATTCGGCGGGAGTATCGGGAGGGGGATGTGAAAACTTCGTGAGTTATTCCTGAACGGTTCGTTCAGCCCACGTTCAGCAAAGTGCGGGCTGGGTGCCGGACGGCTGATTGAGCTGGCCCTGCAAGTGCGAGCGCAGACGCATGACTTCCTGCTGCAGTTGGTCGCGCTCGTTTTTCAACTGGCGCAATTCATCGCGGCGAATCGTGACGTAGAGGGTCTGTGGCGGACGGGTCATGTGTGCAGTGCTCATTGCTTACCTCGCAAATAGCCGGTCTATCGCGGTGCCAGAGCGCTTGAATCGAGGCTCTCGGCAACAGTCGGGGCAATTCTGAATTCTTTTTTTAATGAAGGGAACTTTTTTATTTTTGATGGTCGTTGTGACTTTTAACCCACTGAAGGCGAAAGGATGGCCACTTTTTGTCATGAAACTATGCCAATCCGCTCTGGACTAACCCTCATTAGCCTCATTGCGCTATAAACTGTGACACACATTTATTCGTAGTAAGGAGCATCAGCACATGCAACTGGGGATTATTGGACTAGGCCGCATGGGTGGCAACATTGCGCGGCGCCTGATGCTCAATGGGCATACCACCGTGGTTTACGACCGCAATGAAGCATTCGTAAAAGGTCTGGCAGGCGAGGGCGCCACGGGCGTTGCTGACCTGGCAGGCCTGGTGGCCGGGCTGCAAAAGCCCCGGGCGATCTGGGTGATGCTGCCGGCAGGCGACCCGACCGAGAACACCATTGAAGAACTGAGCCAACTGCTTGAAGACGGTGATGTGATCATCGACGGCGGCAACACCTTCTATAAGGATGACATCCGTCGGGCCAAGGCCCTGTCGGAAAAAGGCCTGCACTATGTCGACGTCGGCACCTCCGGCGGCGTCTGGGGCCTGGAGCGCGGCTACTGCATGATGATCGGCGGCGACGCCGAGACCGTTAAGCTGCTGGACCCGATCTTCGAAAGCCTGGCACCGGGCCTGGGCACCATCCCGCGTACCAAGGACCGTTCCGCCGCAGCGGACAGCCGTGCCGAGCGCGGCTATATCCACGCAGGGCCTGCCGGTTCCGGGCACTTCGTCAAGATGATCCACAACGGCATCGAGTACGGGATGATGCAGGCCTTCGCCGAAGGTTTCGACATCCTCAAGACCAAGAATTCGGAGAACCTGCCGCAAGACCAGCGCTTCGACCTGAATGTTGCCGATATCGCCGAAGTCTGGCGCCGCGGCAGCGTGGTGTCGTCCTGGCTGCTGGACCTGACCGCCGACGCCCTGGCCACCGATCCGAAGCTCGACGGGTATTCCGGCTCGGTCGCCGACAGTGGCGAAGGCCGCTGGACCATCGAGGCCGCCATGGAACAATCGGTACCGGTTCCGGTGCTGTCGAACTCGCTGTTCGCACGCTTCCGCTCCCGCCAGCAAAGTACCTACGGTGACAAAATGCTTTCTGCCATGCGCTTCGGCTTTGGCGGCCATGTGGAGACTCCCAAAAAATGACCGCCAACGGCAAGAAACCCAAGGCCGAACCCGCTCCGCCCACCACACTGTTTCTGTTTGGTGCCCACGGTGACCTGGTCAAGCGCCTGCTGATGCCGGCGCTGTACAACCTCAGCCGCGACGGGCTGCTGGGCGATGGCTTGCGCATTGTCGGCGTTGATCACAACGCCATCAGCGACGCCGATTTCGCCAAGAAGCTCGAGGACTTCATTCGCACCGAGGCCGCCAGCAAGGTCAAGGGCAATGCCGAGAACGCCCTGGACCCTGCATTGTGGGAACAGTTGGCCAAAGGCATCAGCTACGTCGAGGGTGATTTCCTCGATGACGGCACCTACGCCGATATCGGCAAGAAGATTGCCGACAGCGGTACTGGCAATGCGGTGTTTTACCTCGCCACTGCGCCGCGTTTCTTCGCCGAAGTGGTGCAGCGCCTCGGCGCGGCCGGCTTGCTGGAAGAAACCCCGGAGGCGTTTCGCCGGGTGGTGATCGAAAAGCCGTTCGGCTCCGACCTCGCCACTGCCGAAGCGCTGAACGCCTGCCTGCTCAAGGTGATGAGCGAAAAGCAGATCTACCGCATCGACCATTACCTGGGTAAGGAAACCGTCCAGAACATCCTCATCAGCCGTTTTTCCAATGTGCTGTTCGAGGCGTTCTGGAACAACCACTACATTGACCACGTACAAATCACCGCCGCCGAAACCGTCGGCGTGGAAACCCGTGGCAGTTTCTTCGAACACACCGGCACCCTGCGGGACATGGTGCCCAATCACCTGTTCCAGTTGCTGGCGATGGTCGCCATGGAACCGCCGGCTGCCTTTGGTGCCGACGCAGTGCGGGGCGAGAAGGCCAAGGTGATCGGGGCCATCCGGCCCTGGTCGCTGGAAGACGCACGGGCCAACTCGGTGCGTGGCCAGTACACCTCGGGTGAAGTCGGCGGCAAGCAGTTGCCGGGTTACCGCGAAGAGGCCAATGTTGCGCCCGACAGCAGCACCGAGACCTTCGTTGCCCTCAAGGTGTTGATCGACAACTGGCGTTGGGTGGGTGTGCCGTTTTACCTGCGCACCGGCAAGCGCATGAGCATCCGCGACACCGAGATCATCATCTGCTTCAAGCCGGCGCCTTACGCGCAGTTCCGTGATACCGAGGTCGATGAACTCAAGCCGACGTACCTGAAGATCCAGATCCAGCCGAATGAAGGCATGTGGTTCGACCTGCTGGCGAAAAAGCCCGGGCCGACCCTGGACATGGCCAACGTGGAACTGGGGTTTGCCTACAAGGACTTCTTCGAGATGCAGCCGTCGACAGGTTACGAAACCCTGATCTACGACTGCATGACCGGCGACCAGACCTTGTTCCAGCGCGCCGACAACATCGAGAACGGCTGGCGTGCGGTGCAGCCTTTTCTCGATGCGTGGAAGCAGGACGACGGCATCCAGGCCTACAAGGCGGGTGAGGACGGCCCGGCGGCGGCTGATGCGTTGCTGGCCCGCGATGGCCGTACCTGGCACAGCCTCGGATGAGTGACTTGCCGAGTCAACCCATCCGTTTTGTGTTGAGTGATATGGATGGCACGTTGCTGCATCCGGATCACAGCCTCAGCCAGCGCACCATTGATACGGTTCGCGCCTTGCGCGCGGCCGGGGTGTTTTTCAGCCTGGCCAGCGGGCGACCGCCCAAGGCCATGCGTCAGCAGGTCGAAGCGCTGGGCATCGATGTGCCGATTGCCGGCTTCAACGGCGGCACGCTGGTCAATCCCGACGGCAGTATTCTGGTGGCGCATCACTTGCCGGCAGAAGCGGCGCTGGTGGCGTTGGCCTTGTTTACGCCGCAGCCGGACGTTGAAGTCTGGCTGTTCGCCGACGGCGACTGGCTGCGTCGCGATCCCGGCGGACCGATGGCGGTTCGCGAGGAGCACGGCCTGGGCTATGGGGCGATCGTGGTGGAGAGCTTCGAGCCGTATCTGGATCGGGTCGACAAGATTGTTGCGGCCAGTACCAATACCCAGCTGCTGATCGAGCTTGAGGCGCAGTTGCAGCCCAGGGTCGAGGGATTGGCCCAGGTGTCGCGTTCGCAGCCGGTGTTCCTGGATGTCACCGCCATGAAGGCCAACAAGGGTGAAGCATTGAGAACCCTTGCGGCGCACCTCGGTGTGCCACTGCAACAGACCGCAGCCATCGGTGATGGCGGCAATGACCCGGCGATGTTTCATGTGGCGGGGTTGTCGATTGCAATGGGCCAGGCAGAAGAGGTGGTCAAGCGCCAAGCCAGCGTCGTGACCGGCAGCAATGTCGATGACGGTGCGGCGGAAGCCATCGAGCGGTTTATTCTCTCGGCCTATTGATCGGTAACCACACTAATAAGTAGTCAGCTATGCAAAGTTGCAACTTGCATGGCTGACTGTCCACTTGAGTTAGTGCGGGTCAATATACTGCGCAGCCGGGCGGCACACTTTCGGGTGCCGTCTCACGCACGCTTCAGTTACTTGGGCATTGCCCAGGATTGCAACTGGTAGCCATCTTTGTCGAGTTCGGCACGGGCCTGCAACAGCAAGTTCTCAAGCTGTGCCGGGTCGGTATAAGTGCTGGAAGACAGCTGCTTGCTACCGATACGGGTATTGGTGCGGTCGATGACGCTCAGGCTCAGGGCGCCGTTGCCATCGTGCCAGGCCACACATTGAAAGGGCTGGAAGGCACGGTCTGCGATCAAAAGAGCTTCGTTGATGCGGAGCGGGGCGTTCATGGGGTCTTCTCTCTAAATGCCCATTCAAGTGGAAGCCGTTGGTTGGGCGTGCCTAACGACTGGTTACTTGTACTGATGCACGATCACCGGGTGCGGGTCACATGTTAGAAGAAGATTTTTTAACTTTCCCTGATTAAAGTCATGTAAGGGGCTATTTTGAAAGCCTCATGAAAGTTACGCCGCGGCAATTGACCGCACCCGACTGACATAAAAGACCCGGTTCGTTCGCGACTTATAGCGAATCGGTACAAAGGGTGCGTCAAGATCTTGCTAGGGTTACCAGCAGACTTTGCAAATAGTTGTTTTTAAATAACTTTAACGATTTTGACGCCAAGGAATAGTCATGATTGTTACACCTGCCCCGCGCCGCCTGCTTGTGGTCGATCCCTGTGATGACTGCCACCGGCTATTGCCCGGTTTGCGCGCAGCGGGGTGGGACGTGGACAGCTGCGCCCTCGAGTCGGTGGGTGAGCGCTCCTGTGACGTGGGTTTGTTGCGCCTGCAGCCGTTTCACCTGGAGCGACCCGAAGCGGTCAAGGAACTGATCAGCCGCAGCGGCACCGAGTGGATTGCGGTGCTTAACCAGGAAGTGCTGCGCCTGCAGAATGTCGGCGATTTTGTCTGTGAGTGGTTCTTCGACTTCCATACCTTGCCGTTTGACGTGTCGCGGGTGCAGGTCACCCTGGGCCGCGCCTTCGGCATGGCGCGCCTGCGGGGCAAGGGCAACAACGCGCCTGCGGGCCAGCCGGAACACGAGTTGCTGGGGGACAGCCGTCCGATCCGGGAATTGCGCAAGCTGCTCGCCAAGCTGGCGCCCACTGAATCCCCGGTGTTGATCCGTGGCGACAGCGGCACCGGCAAGGAATTGGTCGCGCGTACCTTGCATCGCCAATCCCAGCGCCATGCCAAGCCGTTTGTGGCGATCAATTGCGGGGCGATTCCCGAACACCTGATCCAGTCCGAACTGTTCGGCCATGAGAAGGGCGCCTTCACCGGCGCCCATCAGCGCAAGGTGGGGCGGATCGAGGCGGCGCACGGCGGCACCTTGTTTCTCGATGAGATCGGCGACTTGCCCATGGAGCTGCAAGCCAACCTGCTGCGTTTTCTCCAGGAAAAACAGATCGAGCGAGTCGGCGGCAGCCAGCCGATTGCGGTGGATGTACGCGTGTTGGCGGCCACCCACGTCGACCTGGAAGCCGCGGTGGCAAAGGGTACTTTTCGTGAAGACTTGTATTACCGGCTCAACGTCCTGCAAGTGGTCACCGCGCCGTTGCGCGAGCGCCACGGTGACGTGGCGATGCTGGCCAACCATTTTTCACACTTCTACAGCCAGGAAACCGGCCGCCGTCCCCGCAGCTTCAGTGAAGACGCACTGGTGGCCATGGGCGAGCACGGTTGGCCGGGCAATGTGCGCGAGTTGGCCAACCGCGTGCGGCGGGGCCTGGTACTGGCGGAAGGGCGGCAAATCGAAGCCGTTGATCTGGGATTGCAGAGCCAGCAGGCAATCGCGCTGCCGATGGCTACACTGGAGGATTACAAGCACCGTGCCGAACGCCAGGCACTGTGCGATGTGCTCAACCGGCACAGCGACAACCTGAGTGTCGCGGCCCGTGTGCTGGGGGTTTCCCGGCCGACGTTCTACCGGTTGCTGCACAAACACCAGATCCGCTAGGGCGGGTAAACCGAAAAGCCCCGCAACGACCCTTATCGTTGCGGGGCTTTTCCCGTTGTCATGCCTTAAAAATAATACGGGAACTTCAGGCTGAAGCTGAACGACGGCGCATCCGGTGTGATCCCGATGGCCAGGTTCGGCACGATGGTCAGGTTGTCGCTTGCCGCAATCGTCATGCCCACGTTGAAGTAACCCGCGTTGGCATCGCTGGAAACCACTGACTGCCAGTCGCCGCCATCCGGCTTGAGCTTGCTCTTGCGTTGCACCAGGTCGGACACCGAGAACGACATACTCATCTTCTCGTTCAGCGCAAACGCCACGCCAGCGCCGATCTGGAAGCTGTCGCCCAACTGCACTTTCCCCGGGGTCTTCTGGCCGACCTGGGAGCTGATATCGCTGAACGAGTCTTCGAAGTTGTGGGTGTACGACAGCGAGCCGAACAATACCGCCGGGTCGAAGGTCTTGACCAGCGAGATACCCGGCGTGATCGACCACACACCGTTGCCGGTGGGCAGGCTTTCCGGCACGAAGAGGTTGGTGTTGCTGGATGACTGGACCAGCTTGATCCCAAACGGATCTTCGCCGGTGGGCGCCTTGACCCGCACCGACACCACGGCATCCGGCAGGTTGACGCTCTCGTCGAGGAATTTGTAGGCAATCCCGAAGTTGACGTCGCCGATAGTCGGGTCACGCGTGACCGATTGTTCCGAGGTCGCGGTGCCGCTGCCACCGTTGGCACCACCGGACTGATAGGTCGACTCGCGGTAAACCACCGGCACGTTTATATCGAACTGCCAGCGGTTGTCGAGGTTGTAGCGGCCCGTGAGGTCGACGGTCCAGTTATCCGACTTGATCCGGTCCAGGTTGATGTTGCCGAGAAAGATCGAGTCCAGCGCCAGGAAGCCGTTGAGGGTCAACTGGCGGGCATCGTAGCGGGAATAGGTGACGCCGGTTTCAAAGCTGAACTTGCCGTTGCCAAAGAACCCGCTGGCCTCGTTATACAAGTTGCTCACGCTCTGCGCCGGGGCCGAATCATCCTTGAGGGACTGGCCGTAGGACGCGCCACCGGCTGCACCGCCCGAGGCCGCAGCCGCGCCGACTCCCGGCGTGTTGCCGGCCACTGTGGTGCCGCCTTTCTGGAAGTCTGCCGGGGATTTGGCCAGGCGTTTGGGCGGCGGCGCCACCGGTTGTTCTTCCACCTGGCGTACCCGTTGCTCCAGCACCGCCAGTGCTTTTTGCTGCACTTCGTAGCGTTGCTTGAGCTCCAGCAATTCCTTTTTCAATGTGTCTATGTCGGTGTCCGGCGCGGCATACAACATGGATGCGGGCAGGAGCGTGCTTAAACAAATTACGGCACGTAACGATAGCGATCGATGCATGGAATAAGCCGTCCCTTTCTAATGCGCAAGTGTCGAGGCACAGCGTAGTTCAATAACCGTTAGGGCGTAGGCCCCTGAGCTGATTCAGGTTGAGGTTCTGCCCCAAATTGTTCAAACCGTTGTTGCCCAGCACCACATTGAGTTGGGTCATGTTGCTGACGAAGTTGCTGTTACCCTGCAAAACCGTGCCTTGCAGGACATTCCCGGCGCCGATCTGCTGCAACGAATTGCCCTGATTGTTGTTGGCCAGGATCGCCATTTGCAGCCCGCCATTGGCGGCCGACACCGTGACCTGGCCGGCACCCGTGCTGCCGGTGACCGACTGGCCAGCCACCAGGGCTTGTCCGGACTGGACGACATTGGCCGGCGACAAGCCATTCTGGTTCACATTGATATTCACGTTATTGCTGGCGGTGTTGCCATCGCCGGCGGCGCGCACGCTTTGGGTCACACCCTGGCCACTGCCCAGGCCGGCACCACCGACCACCGTGCCGGTGCCGTTCGGCTGGTTGGGCGAGACTTTGGTGGGGCTGTCGGTTACCTGCACATAAAACTGCGGGGTGACGGTCGACGCGTTGACGTTCATGCTGGCCGAGCCGGTCACGCTGTCGCCGGCGGCATTGGTCCAGGTACTGCTCATCACGATGCCAAAACTGATGATCCGCCCCGGCATCACGTAGCGACCACGCAGGTCAGCCAGTTCCGAGTCCTTTATTTCAATCGGTTTGAACACCGATGACGCATAAGCGGGCATTGAGGCTGCCAGGCACATGACCGTCAGCCAACGGTAAGTGTTCATCGTTTGCTCCTGGAGCGTCCTGCCCCTTATTGCGCTTCTAAAAGAAGTCGCTCTGGATAAAACCGAAGTCCATCAATTCACTGTCCCGCACCGGACTGAACTCATTGATTCTGTTTTTCGCCGTCAGTGGGGTGGGCGGGTCGAGCAGCACGTTGGTCTTGTCATAACCTTCGCCCAATACCGCGAAGACGATGCCATTCCAGCCTTTGACGAAGTCGTCGCGGGCATAGCGTTTATGGCCCAGTACCGGGTCGCCGATGTACACCCAGTCCTTGTCGGCGCGCTGCATCACCACGAAGTGCTTGTAGCCGCGAATCTCCAGCAACACCACCACCGGGATTTTCACCGTGAGCAGGGTGTCTGCATTGATCCGGTAACCCCGGGCGCGCATCCCGATGCTTTCCAGGTAGCGCTTCATGTCCAACATCGAAAAGCCCTGGGTACGCACCAGGTCCTGATCGGCGTTGACCAGCATGCCCTTGATGATGTGGTCTTCATCCACATCCATCCAGTAGGCCTGGCGCAGGATGGTGGCCAGGGCGGCGGCACCGCAGCTGAAATCGGTTTTCTGTTCCACCAGGTTGGCGAACTTGCGTTCACGGATGCTCTCGACCTTCTTGAAGATCACGCCACCGCCGGGCATGGCAGCAATCGCCATTTGCCCCGCCCAAGTCGGGCCGGTGAGCAATAACAGGAGGGTGAGGGCGATGATCCGCATGATCGAATGGCCTGGTGGACACTGGAATAAAAAGGGGCCTTGTTGCCAAGGCCCCGTTGGATCAGAAACGTACGCCGGAGGAAATCACAGTGGTGTTGCCCTGCTGATTGCCCACGCCTGCAGCAATGTTGGCGCCCAGGTTGCCCGAAGAGCCATTAAGCGAGTTGTTGGCGCTGGCGTTGTTCACGACAGGCAGGTAAGTGTGGCTGCCCCATGGGCCAGACTGAGTGGCCACGGTATTGAGGAAGGTGTTGTCGACGCTGGTTTGAGTGGTGTTGCTCGAGGCAGCGGCGGCGGCACCACTGGCAGAAGCAATTGCCAGTTGGTTTTTCTGTTGGTTGAAGTTACCCGCGGCAACGCTCACACCCAGGTTGCCGGAGCTGCCGTTGGCCGAGTTGTTGAGCGAAGCGTTGTTGTGGGTAGCCACTTGCACCGAGACGTTGTTGCGGTTGTCTTGGGTAATGGTAGCTTGGGCAAACACGGCATCTGCATCACCGGCCGCAATGGCGGTCTGGTTGTCTTGTTGGTTGCCATCACCGGCTGCGATGTTGGCCTGGGCGTTGCCGCTGCTGCCGTTCAACGAGTTGTTGGCCGACGCGTTGTTCTGGGTGCCCAGGTTGAGCACGCCATTGTGGTTGCTCGATTGCGCATCGGAAACGGCGGCTACTGCAGCGGTAGGCTGATGAGTAGGTGGGTTGGCATGTGCGGCGGCAGCCATGATTGCAGCGAGAGCGAAGGCCAGTGGTTTAAGAGCCATTGTAGTTTTCATGGTATTTCCCCTTGCTTCTAATTAGTTGGTTAAGTGTTGGTACGGTCCAGCTTCGAGCTCCAATGAATCATTGGATCTGTACGTTCAGGGCGTTAGCCATGCGGTTCCCCACCCCGGCACTCTGATTCACCTGTACCACTCCACGGCTGCCGGTGAAGGCCTGGTCGCTTGTGACGACCTGGCGGCTGCCAGTGGTAGAGGTGAACCCTGAGTTTGGTGACAGCGCCACGTTCTGTTGCGACATGACGCTGTCGTCGATGCTTTGCGGGCCAGCATTCACGCTGATCCGCACCGCATTGATCATCTGGTTGCTGGCCCCGGCCGACTGGTTGACGCCCAGTACACCGCTGCCATTGCTGAAAGAGCTGCCCTGGATCGCCACCCTGGCGTTCTGGGAGCGATCGGCCGGTGCGCCGCCGATGGTCTGGCTGAGGGCGCCGCCCGCCTGGGAGTTGCTGCCCGCCGAAATCGCGCGGCTGTTGAGCTGTTGTTGCTGATTGCCGGCCGCCTGGTTGATCGAGACGATGCCGTTGTATTGCTTGCCGGAGTTGTCGATCACTGCGCTGTTGTCAGCCATGGCCGCCGAGCAGCCCAGGATCGCCAGGAACAACCAGGAATGGTTCATCTCACTGGCCTCCCATCAGGCTGCCGATATTGTTCAAAGGCGCCATGCCGCGGGAGATTGAGCCATTGATCTGCCCCGAGAGGCTGGAGCCGCCACCATGGCCGGCCGCTGCGCCGCCACCGAGGCCTACGCCACCCCCGTTGTTGGTCAAGCCGGGAAGGTTGCCGCCGGGCAGGATGGCGCGAGTGATGCTGGAGCCGCTGCTGATGTTGGCGTAGTCGTTGTCGCTCAGCTCGCTGGTGGCCCGCAGGATCTGTGGAGAAGAATTGGCATTGACGGTGACCGGGTTGGGGTCGACGCCAGCGGTGCGGCCAGCCATGTGGCCCTGGACGGTGCGCTGAATCACGATCACACCGTCGCCTGCCGCGAGCACCGGGAGGCTCACGCTGGTACTCAGTACACAGCTGATCAGCAGAAGGCTCAACGAGCCTGGATTAAGTGTCTTCACGACGGCATTCCTTATTCTTGGCGCTGACCCTAAACAGCGCTGTCAGGAAGAGAGCAGGAGCTGTGCCGCTTTTGAATTTGGGATGACATTCATGGGGTTATGAGCGCGGGGGATAGAATGCACAGTGGATGTGTTTCAACTGTGAGACAGCGGGCCTTTGTCCAGCCCGCCTGGCAGGTGTCTCAGGGATGAAACACTGCGCGCCGTAAACCCGGCACTCCGCAGCCGGCTGTCAGCTCAGCCGGTGCAAGTGTTTCAAAAATGGACGATTTGACGCAGGCAGCATCCGGGAGGAGGGCGCAGGCCCATGACCCTGGCTCAGCTCTTTGGGGTTTTGCGCGGAATGGAATTGAGCACGGGGTTGCCGTCCTGGTTCTGGGTCAGGTAGACCGGCAGGACCTTGGGCAGGGAGGGGACGAGGTTGGACACCTCGTTGATGTTGTAGATGCCACCAATGCGGATCGCGCCGGTGCCGGCGTCGGCCAGCATCACCGGTTTGCTCAGGTAGCGGTTGATCAACGGCAACGCGTCGGCCAGGGCCAGATTGTCGAGGATCAGCTTGCCGTCACGCCAGGCCAGGGCGGTGTCGCCCGGGGCAATCGGCTGGGCCAGGGGGCTGGCGTCGCCACGGTTGTAACTGGCCTGCATCCCGGGTGACAGGCGCAGGCCGCTGTGGGCGTCGTCGCTGCTCACCAGCACCGAGCCTTGCAGCAGCATCACCCGCACATGGTCTTCGTATTTCCAGACATTGAACTGAGTGCCGGTCACTCGAACCTGGCCGTCCCCGGCGTGGACGATAAACGGATGTTGCGCGTCATGGCTGACCTTGAAAAACGCCTCGCCTTTTTTCAGGGTAACCCGGCGCTGATCCTTGAAGTTGCTGTAGACCAATTCGGTGCCCAGGTTCAGTTCCACCTGGCTGCCGTCGTCAAGGGTGACCTGGCGCAAGCTGTTTTCAGCTTCGTAATGGTTGTACGAACTGGGCAGCCAGCCCGCTTCCCAGCCGGTAAAGGCCGCCAGTGGCAAGGCCACCAGGCATATCGCCGCCGCTACCGCGTAGTTCCTCAAACGGCTGCGAGGTTGTCGTCGCGCCATGACGGGGGCCGGCTCGCTGCGGGGCAAGTGATCGGCGACGTCCCAGATTTCCAGCATCGCGGCGTATTCGAAGGCATGCAGTGGATGCGCATCGTGCCACTGCTCGAAGGCCTGACGCTCCGCCGTCGTGCAATCGCCAGCGTGCAGACGCATGCACCAGTGCGCAGCGGCATCGGTGATGGCGTCATATTCGGCTTCTGATAGGGACTTATCTGTCATTAACTCATCCTGATTTCCGACATTCTAACCTCCACAGCAGGACGGCGAGAACAGCCATCATGGCGAATGCACATCAATTGGAACTAATTCTCGTCTGCAGGGCCCTAAAAAATTCAGGACCGGTAACACTCATTCCCTAATGGAGCACGAAAATGCTTAAGAAAACCTTAGCCGCCGTTGTCGCAACCACCGCCTTGCTCAGTGCTGGAGCCGCCCTGGCGGACAAACCGGGCGCAGGCTGGATCACCATCGAAAAAGCCATCGAGACCGCCAAGACCAAGGCTGGTTACGTCCAGATCTACAAGATCGAAGCCGATAACGATGGCTATTGGGAAGGTGAGGGGCGCAAGGCCGATGGCGTGGTCTATGAGTTCCGCATCGACGGTGAGTCGGGCAATGTGTTGCGCGATCAGAAAGACTGAATGAACTGACGGGTGCGGGCGTTCGGCCCGCACCCTGTCTGTTACGGTGTGGCTTCGGCAATCGAAGGCACGGGGTCCAACTGGCGCCCCAGGGTGGTGATCAGCAAGGTCAGTGAGTCGGCGTTATCCATCTGTGTATTGAACCGCCGCGTCAGGTTGGTTTTGAAAATTCCCCGCGCGTTGCTCAAGTCCACGCCTCCGGTCGTGGCAAGAATCTGCTGCTTGATGTAGTCATCTTCCGGGTCGGTCCCCAGGTCGAATCCGGTAGGCCCCCACGCGTCCGTTGATTTGAACAATTGCCCAACAGGCGTGTTGATCGAGTACGCATTCTCCTGCACGTTGCGCAGCCAGTCCTGAAGATCGCGACCGGCTTGGGTCTGTACTTCAATCAGGTCGGGAAAAGGTGATGTGGAATTGAGGTAGGCGACGTCGGCGGTATTGCTCACGATATGAGTCAACTCATGAATCAAGGTGGTCGCGCGGGCATGGGCTCTTTGGTCGAAGTGATTGATCAGGCGCCCTTCGAAATCGGCCGTAGGGGGGTTGAAGAAGTTTTCAGTGAGGTAGATGCGTCGATCCGGGTCGCCGTCGATGGTAAACGCCCAGTGCCGTTCGGGTTCGGCAATATGCGCACCGGAGACGAAACGCCGGGAATTGAGCGAGTAGAGTGCCGGCTCCAGCGCCTCATCGAGAATGTCGGTCACCGTGTCCATGAGTTTTTGCGCGAGGGTTGGCGGAAATTTGGCCGGGCCGGTGTCGGCGTCTATCGGGATGCCAAAGAAGCGGTTGATGAAGCGATGCACCCGGGTCACGGGCGGATACTGGTGGTCGAGCAGCTTCAGGTTCTGCTGGCAGTTGTGCAGGTAGAAGGTTGCCAGGTCCAGTGCTTCGACGATCGCCTGGGCCCTGGAGGGCGACACACGCCGAATTTCGGCCAGGCCGCGGGCCTCGACGTTCATCACCTGGTCCACGGCTGTCCGCACCTCACGGCGGTCCATCATTGCACTCCACCCGGGGCCGTGGCGGCGAACCGATGCTCTTGGGTCCAGGGTCCATTTGCGGTTGGCATCCAGGCGCACAAACGGTCCTTTGGACCGTGCACTGAAAAGCCGCCAATGGCCTTCGACCTGCCTGGCGCGGTAGACCTTGCCTGCGCACGGCAGGTAATGCCGGTTGTCCGTCGCTGTGTAGACGCCCGTGTTGCCTGCCGTCAGGCCCTCCAGGCTGATGTCGCAGGCTTCGTACGCTTGCAGCCGGGTTCGGGCCCGGGCGGTGACGTCGATGTCGTGCCAGGCACTGGCCGTTTGCGTCGGCGCGGGTTGCGCGGGGGCGGTGCCTGGTGTCGAGGGTTCATCCATCAATGCGCGGATCGAGGCCATTTGCGCGACACCGCCGATGAAGGTTTGCAGCGCCTCGCGCCAGCGGTGTTGCTGCAAGTCTTCGGCAGAGGCCTGGAACAGTTTGTAGCTTTGCCAGATCACCAACGGCACCATCAGCTTGCCCGGCAGCAACGCCTGCGCGTGCTGCAGTCCGCTGCTGAACAAGGCTTTGAGGGTGTCCCAGGCTGACCGGCCGTTGGTCTGGGATTGCTGTTCAAACAGGTTCGAGATCAATCCGATGTTGTCGCGGTACAACTGCTTGAGCGCGTGGCCCTTGATCGGATTGGCCCCCAGGGTGATTTCCGAGGTTCCCCCGACCGTGCTGGCCCAGAGGTGTCTATACGTGGCTTGCTCAGCCTCTGGCAGGCGACCGATCACCCAGTCCTGCAAGGGGCCGGGCAGGTTGAGCCGGCGAATCAAATCCGCCTCGTTGTCGAACTCCTGGAACGCCTGTTGCGGCCCATAGGGCGCATACATCACCAGCGGAGTGCTTTCGGCGGCGCTGATCAAGTAGACCCCAAGGGTCTTGATGGACCGGGCCCCCGCCGTGGCGATCAACTCCAGCGGACGCACTGTCGAGGTCGCGCCCTCGACCGCTGCGCGGGCGAGCGCGTCCGGCATGTCGAGGACCTGTTCGACCAGGCTCAGGCCCGCGGGTGATAACAGTTCCTGCAGCCTCAGCGCGTGGGCATTTTGCAACAGTTGCCAGGGCAGTTGCCGAATAAACCGGCGCTCCCGCACGTCTGCGCCGGGCTTGCCCGGGGTGAGTTTTTCGACCAGGCAAGCCTGGTGGTCCTGCTTGAGGGGCAGGCGCGCGAGGATCTGGCGCACCACAGCAGGTGTCAGGCCGGCGGCTGTGGACTCGACATCGAATGCAGCAGCTTGCTGGCTGACGTGATTGAGGGCGTAGTCCACCAGGTTCTGCCGCTGGCCGGCCAATACCAGCTTGGGCAGGATGTAGACGTCTTGGGGGCGCACGTCATAGGGCTGCAACAAGTCGATGAGCTTGCTGCCGAGATACGCTGGCAGCGGCAGGAAATCGTCAAGGTAGTCCTTGTCGTCCGTGAGGCTGTGGCGGTATTGCTCAAGGATTTCGACATGGCGACGCTGTTGGCTGACAGACGCCATCCCCAGCCAGGCGGGCAGTGATTGTTGTGCCATGAAGGTCTGGGCGATTTGTGAGGCATGGCTCAGGTCGTTGGCAGGCAAGGCCTTTTCCAGCCCCCCGAGACGCTTCAGCAAGGCCTCCCCTGAGAGCGTCAGGGTGAGGCAGTGAGCCCGTTGTGCCCTGTAATGATCAATCCAGGACTGCTGGCAGTGCTGTGCGACCGCGCCGTTGATCAGCATGAACTGACCGAGTGCGCAGGCCTGGTGCGGTTTGAGATAGCGCGGGTCGAGATTGGCCAGTAGCTGCCTGCGAAGGTCCGGGGCGGCCAGTCGTCGTTGCAGTTCTGTCTGCAACTGGCTGACATTGGCGAAACTCTCCAGGCCGCGCGCCGGCGTCCACAGCACGGCCCGGCCTGAGTGGGACGGGGCCAGGCCACCGCGTTCGGTGAGCATCAAGCAATGCGCCAGGGGCACCCGTTGCGTCAGG
The DNA here is from genome assembly GCF_013386245.1 of Pseudomonas sp. 21615526. Classification (NCBI taxonomy): domain Bacteria; kingdom Pseudomonadati; phylum Pseudomonadota; class Gammaproteobacteria; order Pseudomonadales; family Pseudomonadaceae; genus Pseudomonas; species Pseudomonas sp. 21615526. The sequence continues at coordinate 43,037 of NZ_JACAOM010000055.1, forward strand.
CCCTCGGGTTCGACGGTCAACGCATAGGCATCCGGGATGAATCCACCCAGGCCCTGGCGCCGGCGGCGATCAGGGTGTTGAAGATCAAACACCGTCTGCACGATCGCCTCATCACGCGCGTCCAGGCTGTTGTTGAGGCGCCTGAGCCTGGCTTCGCCCTGGATCGCCACCGCCATGGCATGGGCCATCGGCGCCTTGAGCTGTTCCAGGTATTCGCGGGGAATATCGGCAATGTTGGAGTGATGAAACTTGACCAGTGCGGCATCGAGCACTGCGTTGGCTTGCGCTATGTCCAGGCCGCCCAGCGGTGTGACAGCCCCATCGCCCTGGCTGGCGTAAAGGCCATAGTGCGGCGTTTGCGGAATCGGCCCGCGCTTGTGTATCAGGCGCGCAAGAAAGTAACTGCGCAGGCTCTGGCTTTCCAGGGGCGCAGTGGCGGGTGTCGCGCTTGCGCTGGCGGCGTAGCGATTGACGTAGATCTTGCCGGGATCGTGGCCAGCCAAGCCGCGGCGGTTGAACTCGGCGGTGAGCGCCTGATTGACGGTGTTGGCCAATGTGGGTTGCGCTCGCACCTGGGTTGCCAGCGTGTCCTGGATATCGGTCATCTGCTTTTGCAGCAGGGCGGCACGTTCGGCGGCCAGCGACACCGGGCGAGTCGGGTCGGCCAGTACCGAATGAGGCGTCCAGCGTCCCGCGGTATCCAGGCCCGGGAGGTGGCTGTCGATCATGTACCGCACATCCAGCGCGTAGTCGAGCAAGGCCGAGGGGTCAATGCCGGCGCGGGTGCGTCGGTACAGGTCGAGTGCGTAGCGTAGGTTCTGTTGCTGCTTGCCGATGATGGTTTCGAGCACCTGCTCAAACAGATTGCCGGCGATGGGAGTGCCGGAAAACTGCGGCGTCTTGAACCCTACAAACAGCGCCCGCTCCTCCAGGGACATCAGGTTGTAGAGGTCGTCTTCATAGCCTGGTGCCTTGACCATGGCCTTGAGGGTGTCCATCAGGTCGTCGTAGGTCCCGAGCACCTGCAGGCCCTTCTCGGGGGTGTAGAGGAAGGTCTGCGAATTGCCGATCATCAAGGTGCTGGCCAGCTCGACGGCGTTGCTCGGCTGCTCCCAGATCTGTACGTTCTCGACGCGCAGCGTCTGGCTGTTCGGGGGGGCCTCGTTCCCCCGGGAAGAATACAGCGCTGCCAATGCCCGGCTTTGCTCCGGACTGATGATGGATTGCTGGCGCTTGAACAGCAGATCCAGTTGCGCATTGGCGGCCATGGCCCGGGCGAACCAGGCCCGACGCGACACGCCCGGTGCGATCTCGCTGTTCCAGAACGTCTCCAGTGCACTGTGCAGGAACGGGATCAGTTGGCCGGCTGCTTGTTTGATCGCGGTTTCCCAACGCTGCGTGTCGCGGGCCTTGGCGTCGGCAGGCCGCTTGGGGTGGAAAAACTCCCGGGTTTGCCCGGCGGGCCAGGCTTGTTCACGGTAGTACAACAGCACCGCGTCATTGAGTTGCAGCGAGTCGAGCCAGCGAGGCACGGTGTACCCAACGGGCTGTATGGCGAAAAAACTCACGTGGGCTTCGCCGGGGCTGAGCCCGGGGAACAGTGGGCGGCAGACGCTTTCGAGCAGTTTTGAAAGCAGGGCGCCGAGGGCGGGCAACTGTTTCAACGCCGCCAGTAGCGCCTGGCGATTATTCTCCTGATAGCGCCTGAGGGTTTTTTCCTGTTCACCCAATACGTCGCCGAGCATGGCCTCCGGTGTCAGTACCAGTCGGTTGTCGAGTAGCGGCGATGGTTGTTGCTGCAAGGGCAGGAAGTACAGCAGTTGCGTGGCGCTGTCCGGGGTTTTCAAGCGCTCGGTCAGTGCTGTCAGCAAGTGGGCGGGGCTGTCGAATTTTTCCAGGCCGCCGTACGGGGTGTAGAGCCAGGCATGTGGGTAGGCGCTGGTTGAACTCATCATGAAGCTGCCGGCCAGTTCGACGGCATTGGCAGTGCTTTTATTCAACCAGATGCGCTGCGCGATCATTGGCGGCGACTGTTGGCGACGGCCTGCATCGCTGGCAAAAAACACCTTGCCGAGAAACTCGATGTCCCTGCTGTCGATGTTCAGCTGGCGCTCACGGTCCAGCGCCCTCCAGCCCACGCGCATGGCTTCGGGGAAAAAATACGGGAGAGGGTTGTGGCTCATCATCCTGATCCTTGAAGAGTTGCGTGCCTGCAACCTATCCAGGCCTGGCGCCACGAGGGGCTAGATATGTCTGGCGCTCCCTGTCGACAGCCATGGGGCAAACCCTGTCTAATCGACGGACCGATTCTTGTACGCTGTTGCCCATTCCAATAATTAAACGGGAGCTTCAGATGTCTGCATCGCCTTTGGATGTCGAGTCTTCATCAGAGCGACTCAGTTATGCGCAATTGACCGACCTGCTGCGCCAGGTGTTTGTCCGCCACGGTACGTCGGCCGATGTGGCCCAGGTGCTGGCCGAGAACTGCGCCAGCGCCGAGCGCGACGGTGCCCACAGCCACGGTGTATTCCGTATCCCCGGTTACGTCTCGACCCTGGCCAGTGGCTGGGTCAACGGCAAGGCGGTGCCCGTGGTCGAGGATGTGGCCAGCGGGTTTGTGCGGGTGGATGCGGCTAACGGCTTCGCCCAGCCCGCGCTGCAAGCCGCCCGTGGGCTGTTGGTGGAAAAGGCCCGCAGTGCCGGGATTGCCTTGCTGGCGATCCATAACTCCCACCACTTCGCGGCGCTTTGGCCGGATGTCGAGCCTTTTGCTGAAGAAGGCCTGGTGGCCTTGAGCGTGGTCAACAGCATGACCTGCGTGGTGCCCCACGGCGCCGACCGCCCGCTGTTCGGCACCAACCCCATTGCCTTCGCCGCGCCCCGCGCCGATGGCCTGCCGATCGTGTTTGACCTGGCCACCAGCGCCATCGCCCATGGCGACGTGCAGATTGCCGCGCGCAAGGGCGAGCGCTTGCCACCCGGCATGGGCGTGGACAGCCTCGGCCAACCGACCCAGGACCCCAAGGCGATCCTCGAAGGCGGCGCGCTGTTGCCGTTTGGCGGGCACAAGGGGTCGGCCCTGTCGATGATGGTCGAGCTGCTGGCCGCGGCCCTCACGGGCGGTAACTTCTCGTTTGAGTTCAACTGGTCCGATCACCCCGGCGCCCGCACCCCATGGACCGGCCAACTGCTGATCGTGATCGACCCGAGCAAGACCGCCGGGCAGAGCTTCGCCGAGCGCAGCCAGGAGCTGGTGCGACAGATGCATGCGGCAGGGTTGCGGCGTTTACCGGGGGATCGGCGCCATCGCACACGGGCGAAGTCGCAGGCAGGCGGAATTGAGATCGAAACGCAGGAATTGAGTCGGTTGCGGGTGTTGGCACAGGCGTGAAGCGAGCTGCGCCCGGGGAGGGCGCAGCCGTTGCATCAGATCAGTTGCGGCGGCCCAGCAACAGGCCGACTACCAGGCCAAACCCGGCGGAAATCGCCACGGTCTGCCATGGGTGGCCACCGATATAGGTTTCGGTGGCATCCACCACCGGCTTGCTGCGCTCGCGCACGTTGGACACCGAGTCCAGCGCCTGCTTGAGCTTGATGGCGACCTGTTCACGCAGGGTTTCACCTTCTTCCCCCACCAGTGACGCGCTGCTTTTGAGCAGCTTGTCCGATTCTTCGATCAGTGCGGTCAGCTCACTGAAGGCTTGGTCCTTGATTTGGTCTTCGACGGCTTGGGCGGCAGATTTGCGAGCCATTGGGTTAACTCCTTGCGGGTGAATGTGGCAATGAATGCGCTTCTTGATGAAGAATGGAGTGTTTGAAGCGGGCAAAAGTTGCAGTTTTTTTCCTGTGGTCAGCTTAGGAGAAATCCAGGCCAGGAAATTTCAACCTACAGTGTAAGATGTCACCTATTTGTGCAGCAGGTAATTCAACATGAGCTTCAATCTGGCCAACAAGCCCCTCGCCGAGCGCGCCGCGCTGGAAGATGAAAAGTCCCGTCTCTACGACCTCTGGCAAAGCAACCTGGGCAAGGCCAAGGGTGAGGCCGCCCGCCTGTTTGGCGAACGCGCCAAGCGCAAGGGCAAATGGGCCGAATGGGTGCGTGCAGAACTGGACGGCATGTCACCGCCGGAGTTCTCGAACATGGTGCGCAGTGAAGTCAATCGCCTGATGGCGGCGAAGTAAAACAAGCCTCGATTGCCTCGCGCACCTTGAGCAGCAACGGATCCAGTTGCGCCTGGGTGCGCCAGCCCAGCTCCACCGGGTAACGCGGCAGCGCCAGCGGGCAAGGCAGCTCCCTCAGTCCGGTCATCTGCGCGATGGCCTGCGCCGCATGGCCGGGGATGGTCGCCACCGCCTGGCTGCCCTTGAGCAGGAACGGCAGCGCCGCGAAGTGCGTGGTCGAGGCACCTACGTGGCGGCTCAGCCCCTGCGCGGCCAGGCCCTCGTCGGTGATCCCGATAAACCCGCCGGATGACACCAGCACATGCTCGCGCCTGACGAACTCGTCGAGGTCGATGGCCTGTTGTCCCGGCGCCAGGCTGTCGGGGTCCACCAGGCACGCGTAATGGCCTTCCCCCAATACCTGCCGGCTCAACCGGCGCTCGGCAAACCCGCCGGCGGTGATTGCCAGGTCCAGGCTGCGGTCGAGCAGGGCGTCGGCAACGATCTGGCTGTGGGTCTGGCGGAACATCAACCGCAGCTTTGGCGCACGCCGGGCAATCTCTTCAATCAGCCGCCGGCCGTAGGCGATTTCGAAATCATCCGATAACCCCACCACCACCGAACGGCCCTGATAGTGATTGCCCTGGGGATCCACCATCGCCAGGCTCTGGCGGCAGCGATCCAGGGCTTCGCTGATCACCGGCTTCAACTGATTGGCCCGCAAGGTGGGCGCCAGGCCCCGGCCGGTACGCACGAACAACTGATCGCCGTACACATCGCGCAAGCGGCGCAGGGCTGCACTGATCGCCGACTGCGTGACGCCAAGGCGCAGGGCGGCACGGCTGGCACTGGATTCGTCGTGCAGGGCCTCGAAGGTTTTCAGCAGGTTGAGATCGACGTTGGCGATATTCATATGGCTCATATCAGTTAGCAGCGAAGCGGGCTTTATTCATGATTGCCGCTGGCCGGAGAATGGGCAACCCCCATTGATACGGAGTGATCGTGATGCCTGTTTCTACCGTGGCTGCGCTGCAAATCGGTTCCTTGCCGGGTGGCAAGGCTGAGACCCTGGAACAGATCCTGTCCTACGAGGACGAAATCCTGCGCAGCGGTGCGCAACTGGTGGTGATGCCGGAAGCGTTGCTCGGGGGTTATCCCAAAGGTGAAGGCTTCGGCACCCAGCTGGGGTATCGCCTGCCTGAAGGGCGCGAGGCCTTTGCGCGGTATTTTGCCAATGCGATTGATGTGCCGGGTGTGGAGACCGAAGCGCTGGCCGGCTTGTCGGCGCGCACCGGGGCGAGCCTGGTGTTGGGCGTGATCGAGCGCAGTGGCAGCACGTTGTATTGCACGGTGCTGTATTTCGAGCCGGTTGGCGGGTTGGTGGCCAGGCATCGCAAATTGATGCCTACCGGCACTGAGCGGCTGATCTGGGGCAAGGGTGATGGTTCGACGTTGCCGGTGGTTGATGCCGCGGTAGGGCGCATCGGTGGCGCCGTGTGCTGGGAGAACATGATGCCGTTGTTGCGCACCGCGATGTACGCCAAGGGTGTGGAAGTGTGGTGCGCGCCGACGGTGGATGAGCGGGAAATGTGGCAGGTGAGCATGCGGCATATTGCCCATGAGGGGCGGTGTTTTGTGGTGAGTGCGTGTCAGGTGCAGGCGTCACCCCAGGCGTTGGGTGTGGAGGTGGCGAACTGGCCGGTGGATCGGCCTCTGATCGCGGGGGGCAGTGTGATTGTCGGGCCCATGGGGGACGTTCTTGCCGGGCCATTGCTCGGTGGGGCGGGGTTGCTGGTGGCGCGGATTGATACGGATGATTTGGTGCGGGCGCGGTATGACTATGATGTGGTTGGGCATTATGCCCGGCCGGATATTTTCGAATTGATCGTGGATGAGCGGGTTAGGGCGGGGGTGCGGTTTATTGTTGACTGAGTACATATCCGTTTCTTCGGTAACGGCGGCTTATGGTTCCGCTCTTACAGCGGCTCACTTTGGAAAAGCCCCAAAGTAAGCAAAGGGCTCTGCCCCGCCTGTC
>NZ_JACAOM010000056.1:0-27204 GCF_013386245.1 Pseudomonas sp. 21615526
CCCCACGCCTGGGCCATGCCCGGCAAACCGTGTTCCCCGGCGCCCGCAGCCGCGCCCCGCCCATCATCGCGTAAGCACTTCACACCGTTACTTCACCCCGGCCGACTTTAGACAGACAGCCGCAGGCTGCTGGCCGTGTTGTTTACGAATGAATGATGGAATTTTTCATGTCCAGGTTTTCTGCTGACACCCGTTTGGGATGTACTCCCGTTTTCGCCGTTCTGTGTGGCACGCTGCTGGTTCCTCAGGTCCACGCCGACGAGCCTGCCGACCAGACCGAACTGAGCCCGACGGTGATCACCGCCATTGCCCCCAGCTCACCACTGACCGTCGTCACCAACCCGAAAGACCCGCGCCAACCGGTGCCCGCCAGCGATGGCGGCGACTACCTCAAGACCATCCCCGGCTTCGCCCTGGTGCGCAACGGCGGCACCAACGGCGACCCGGTGCTGCGGGGCATGTTCGGTTCGCGCCTGAACATCCTCACCAACGGCAGCATGATGCTCGGCGCCTGCCCCGGCCGGATGGACGCGCCCACCTCCTATATCTCACCGGAAACCTACGACAAGCTCACCGTGATCAAAGGCCCGCAAACCGTGCTCTGGGGCCCGGGCGCTTCAGCCGGCACGGTCCTGTTCGAGCGCGAGCCCGAGCAATTCGGCGAGCTGGGCACGCGGGTCAACGCCAGCATCCTGGCGGGCTCCAACGGGCGCTTCGACAAAGTCGTCGACGCAGCAGCCGGCGGGCCGCTGGGTTATGTGCGGGTGATCGGCAACCAGGCCCACGCCGATGACTACAAGGACGGCAACAACGACACCGTCGCCTCGCGCTACGACAAGTGGAACGGCGACGTGGCCGTGGGCTGGACCCCGGACGCCGACACCCTGCTGGAACTCACCGCCGGCCGTGGCGATGGCGAAGCCCGCTACGCCGGGCGTGGCATGGACGGTTCGCAGTTTTTGCGCGAGAGCCTCGGATTGCGCTTCGAGAAGTCAAACATCGGCGAGGTGCTGGATAAGGTCGAAGCGCAGGTCTACTACAACTACGCCGACCACGTGATGGACAACTACACCCTGCGCGTCCCGTCGGGCACCGGGATGATGGCCGGTCCCATGGCGGCCAACGTCGACCGCCGCACCCTCGGCGCCCGTATCAAGGCCACCTGGCGCTGGGCCGATGTGCAGTTGATCAGCGGCATTGATGCACAAACCAACGAACACCGCGAACGCAGCGCCATGGGCGTCGACACCTACAAGGACCTACCCCGCAGCAAGGACGCCAACTTCCACAACTACGGGGTGTTCGGCGAACTGACCTGGTACGCCGCCGACCGCGACCGCCTGATCACCGGCGCCCGCGTCGACCGCGCCTCGGCCAAGGATTTCCGGCAAACCATCAGCTCCGGGATGATGAGCAGCCCCAACCCCACCGCCGGTAAAACCCGCGCCGATACGCTGCCGTCCGGCTTTGTGCGCTACGAGCACGATCTGGCGGACAGCCCTGCCAACCTGTACGCAGGGCTTGGGCATTCGGAGCGTTTCCCTGATTACTGGGAGCTGTTTTCTCCCGACACCGGGTCGGTCGGTTCCGTGAATGCCTTCGACGGTGTGAAGCCTGAAAAAACCACCCAGCTAGATTTTGGCCTGCAATACAAATCCGCCGATCTCGATGCCTGGGCCTCGGGCTACGTCGGCCAGGTGCGTGATTTCATCCTGTTCGACTACCAGCCGGGAATGATGGGCACCACCTCCCAGGCGCGCAATGTGGACGCGCGAATCATGGGCGGTGAATTGGGCGCAGCCTACAAGCTGACCGCCAACTGGAAGGCCGATGCCACCTTCGCCTACGCCTGGGGCAAGAACACCAGCGACGGCAAACCGCTGCCGCAGATCCCGCCGCTGGATGCGCGCTTCGGGCTCACCTACATCCAGGACGACTGGAGCGCCGGCGCCTTGTGGCGGGTGGTCGCGGCGCAAAACCGCATCGACCAGAACAAGGGCAACGTGGTGGGCAAGGACTTCGACAAAAGCTCGGGGTTTGGCGTGTTTTCGCTGAACGCGGCGTATCGCATCAACAAGAATTTCAAGGTCAGCACCGGCGTCGACAACCTGTTCGGCAAGGCGTACGCCGAGCACCTGAACCTGGCCGGCAACGCCGGGTTCGGCTACCCGGCCAATGACCCGCAAGCCATCAAGGAACCGGGGCGCACGCTCTGGACCAAGGTGGACATGAGCTTCTAAGCGCATCGCAGGCAAGCCAGCTCCCACAGTTGCAATGCATTCCCCTGTGGGAGCGGGCTTGCCCGCGATGGCGTCCTCGATAACACAAAAAATCCAAGCCTTTGCGGAGCACCCTGATGAACCCACCGAAGATTTCCTTCTACAACCTGGCCTGGCGCTGGCATTTCTACGCCGGGCTGTTTGTCGCGCCGTTCATGGTGCTGCTGGCCCTGACCGGCATCATCTACCTGTTCAAACCCCAACTCGACCCGCTGATGTACGGCAACCTGCTGACCGTGCAAAGCGCCGAACACGCGCTGAGTGCCGACGAGCAACTGCAACGTGCCCAGGCTGCCTATCCACAAGGCAAAATCAGCAAGTACCTGCCACCTGCCGACGCCACCAGCAGCGCGCAATTCGTGATGCACAACGACGGGCGCGAAGTGACTGTATTCGTCGACCCGTATCGCGGCACCGTGCTCGGCGAACAGGACGCCAAGTACAACCTGCAAGCCATCGCCCGTGCGCTGCATGGTGAGTTGATGATCGGCACCGTCGGCGATCGCCTGGTGGAACTGGCCGCCGGCTGGGGTGTGATGCTGGTGATTTCGGGCGTGTATCTGTGGTGGCCGCGAGGCAAGTCGGCGGCGGGCATTCTGTGGCCACGGCTGGGCAGTCGCGGCCGCTTGTTCTGGCGCGATTTGCACGCGGTCGCCGGTTTCTGGGGCGCGGCGTTTCTGCTGGTGATGCTGCTCAGCGGCATGACCTGGACCGGCTTCTGGGGCAAGCAATACGCCGAGCTGTGGAATAAATTCCCGGCGGCCATGTGGAACAACGTGCCGCAGTCCGACCAGCAGGCCCGCAGCCTCAACACCGCGAGCCAACAAACCGTGCCGTGGGCCATGGAAAACACGCCGATGCCGATGTCTGGCGAGCATGCCGAGCACATGAACCACGCCGGCATGAGCCATGGCCCCGCCGCCCCGGTCATCCGCCTGCAACAGGTGGTCGACCTCGCCAACTCACGCAAGGTCGAGCCCGGCTACAGCATCACCTTCCCCACCACTGCCGAAGGCGTGTTCACCCTCGCGGTGTTCGCCAACGACCCGCGCAATGACGCCACCCTGCATGTGGACCAATACACCGGCAAGGTCCTGGCCGATGTGCGCTGGGAGCACTACAACAGCGTGGCGCGGGTTACCGAATCGGGCGTGATGCTGCACGAAGGCAAGATGTTTGGCGTGGTCAATCAGATCATCGTGCTGCTGATTTGCCTGATGATCCTGCTCAGCGCCGTCAGCGGTGTGGTGATCTGGTGGAAGCGTCGGCCACAGGGCAGCCTGGGGGTTCCACCGTTGCGCCATGACCTGCCGAAATGGAAAACCGCGATGGTAATCATGCTCGGGCTGGCGATTGTCTTTCCGCTGGTGGGCGCCTCGCTGATCGTGGTCTGGGCACTGGATCGCCTGGTGCTTTCACGGTGGTTTGGCCAACGTGAATCTGCCTCAGGTTCAGCGTGAAACAGACGAGATGCCCTACCTAGAGGCGTTATGTAGTCTTACGCGGGCTTTCGCCCACGCCGCACAAAGTGTTATATTGTAACACTTAATGTGTTCTCCCACTCGCCGCGCCCTGCGGCGAGTACCGTCTCGAAGAAGCGATTTATCGTCCGATGAACAAGTACCTTGCGTCCGGCCTGTGCCTGCTCGCCCTGCAAAACACTGCCCAGGCCCTGACGCTTCCCGCCAGTGCCGTCTCCGCCCCCGCTGTCGACGACGAGCGCGTCGACCTGCAAACCCCGACCACCGCAGGTTCGCGCTTGAACCTCACTGCCTTGCAAACCCCGGGCAGCGTTGAAAGCCAGACCGGCAAGCAGATTCGCGCCCGGGGCGATGCCACGGTGCAGGACGCCATTTCCCGGGCCACCGGCATCAGCCGCACCGGCACGCCGGGCGACGGCGGCACCTCGTTGTCGGCACGCGGTTTCACTGGCCAGAGTTCGGTGCTGCAACTGTACGACGGCGCCCGCATGTTCGATGGCGCGGGCACGTCCACCTTTCCAGTGGACACCTGGTCCGTGGAGCGGGTGGACGTACTGCGCGGCCCGGCCTCGGTGATGTACGGCCAGGGCGCCACCGGCGCGGTGATCAACACGATTGCGAAGAAACCCTTCGAGGGCGAGATCGAAAACCATATCCGCCTGGGCTACGGCTCCTATGACCGCCAGCAGCAAGCCCTCGACAGCGGCGGCTCATTGACCGACACCCTGAGCTATCGCCTGAACATCAACCGCCTGCGCAGCAACGGCTTCATCGACCGTGGCGACTCCGGCAGCGACTTCGTCAGCGGCGCCCTGCGCTGGCAGGCGGCGGACAACCTGAGCTTCACCCTGGCCTCCGACTACGGCGACCAGACCCCGCAAAACGACTACGGCACACCGCTGATCAACGGCCAGTTGCACAAGGGCCTGCGGGACAAGAACTACAACGTCAGCAACGATATCCAGCACTACAACGACCAGTGGACACGCCTGACCAGCGAGTGGCAGATCAACGACAACGTTACCGCCACCAACGAACTGTCCTACCTGAAAAACCAGCGCCGCTGGCAGAACGCCGAGAGCTACAACTACGTCGACGGCGGCTTGGTGCGCCAGAGCTACCTGGGCATCAAGCACAACCAGGAACAGGTGGGCGACCGCCAGACCTTCACTTTCAAGCACACGCTGTTCGGCCTCGACAGCCAGACGGTGACGGGGGTGGAGTACAACCGCATTCGCTTCCGCCTGGCCAGCAACTCGCCGTTCGATGACCTGACGAACGCCGGCCAACCGGTGGACATCAACCACCCGGTACCGCAGCCGTTTGAAAGCGCCAGCCCCTTCGTCCCGCAGTCCGTCAGCACCACCAAACAGCTGGCTGCGTTCGCCGAAAACCGCCTGCAACTGACCGATAAACTGTCGCTAATCACCGGCGTGCGCCGCGATTACCTGCACATCGACAGTGACTCCCTGGTGGATGGCAGCGACTCCAACAAGACCTTTACCGGCAACAACTGGAAAGCCGGCCTGGTCTACGCGATCACCCCGGACACCTCGGTCTACGGCCAATACGCCACCAGCACTGACGGCGTTGGCAGCCTGATCACCCTGAGCCCGAGCCAGCAGCAGTTCGGCCTGTCCACCGCCAAGCAAACCGAGATCGGCCTCAAGCAGGCGTTCTGGGACTCGCGGGGTGAATGGACCCTGGCGGCCTACCACATCGTCAAAAAGAAACTGTTGGTGAGCATCCCAGGCACCACCCTCAAGGAACAAGTCGGCCAGCAATCCTCCAACGGCCTGGAAGCCAGCCTCGACCTGCAACTGCCCGATGCCTGGCAACTGCAAGCCAACGCTGCGATCGTGCGGGCGCAGTACGACGACTTCTCCGAAGTGGTCAACGGCCAGTCCGTGTCCCGCGACGGCAACCGCCCCACCGACGTGCCGCGTCGCACCGCCAACCTGTGGCTGAGCAAGGCCATCACTGACGACGTGCGTGCCGGTGCGGGTGTGCGTTATGTAGACTCGCGTTTCGCCAACACCGCCAACACCAGCGAAGTGCCGAGCTACACCGTGGTCGACGCCAGCGTTTCATGGAAAGCCATGCGCAACACGACATTGGGCCTGCAATTGAATAACCTGTTCGACCGCACTTACGCCGTCAGCCAATACAACGACGGCCAGCAATGGATCCTGGGCGAGCCGCGCTCGTTCTTCGTGACGGCGGACTACACCTTCTAACTGAACGCAACACTGTCCAAATGTGGGAGCGGGCTTGCTCGCGAATGCGGTGTGTCAGGCACTGTATCTGTTACTGATCCACCGCATTCGCGAGCAAGCCCGCTCCCACATTTGTCCTGTGTTGGACCTGAGAGTAAAGATGACCTCACTCAACCTCACCGCCCTCGCCTGGACCCCACCAGGCCACGAGCACTGTCATCACCAGTTCCAACTGCGTGACGCCAGCCTGCACGTGAACGCCGGTGAGTTCGTCGGGCTGATCGGCCCCAACGGCAGCGGCAAGACCAGCCTGCTGCGCTGCGCCTATCGGTTCAGCAAACCGGCTGACGGTGAGGTGCTGCTGGAACACCAGAACGTCTGGAAGCAATCCTCGAAGTGGTGCGCGCAACGCATTGCCGTGGTGCTCCAGGAGTTTCCCGACGCCTTCGGCCTGCGGGTGGATGAAGTGGTCGCCATGGGCCGCACACCGCACAAGGGCCTGTTCGACAGCGATACGCTTGAAGACCAGAACCTGATCCGCCAGGCCCTCGAATCCGTCGGCCTGCTGGGCTTTGAAGACCACGCCTTCGCCACCCTCTCGGGCGGAGAAAAGCAGCGGGTGATCCTCGCCCGCGCCCTGGCCCAGCAACCGCAACTGCTGATCCTCGACGAACCGACCAACCACCTCGACCCGCGCTACCAGTTGCAATTGCTGCAACTGGTCAAGCGCCTGAACATCGGCACCCTCGCCAGCATTCATGACCTGAACCTGGCCGCGGCGTTCTGCGATCGGCTGTATGTGATCAACCACGGGCGCATCGTTGCCAGCGGCACACCTCACGAAGTGCTGACCGCCGAATTGCTGCGCGACGTGTTCGGCGTTGAAGCATTGATCGACACTCACCCCTTGTCCGGCTACCCCCGAATCACCTGGATAACCCAACCATGATCCTGCGCTCCCTGCTGTCTCTCGCGTTGCTGCTCGGCACTTCCCAAGCGTTCGCCGAAGCGACCCATTACCCGCTGAAAATCCAGAGCTGCAACCGCGAAGTGACCTTCGCCGAGGCACCGAAACACGCGGTCAGCCACGACATCAACATGACCCAGATGATGCTCGCCCTGGGCCTCAAGTCGCACATGGCCGGCTACAGCGGCGTGACCGGCTGGAAGTCGGTCACCCCGGAAATGGCGCAGATTCTCGACGGCCTGCCGGAACTGGCGAGCAAATACCCGTCGGTGGAAACCCTGCTCAACGCCAACGTCGACTTCTTCTTCGCCGGCTGGGACTACGGCATGCGCGTCGGTGGCGACCTCACCCCGCAAACCCTGCAACCGTTGGGCATCAACGTCTACGAGCTGACCGAGTCCTGTGCCTTCGTGATGAAGCGCCCGGCGGCCACCCTGGAAGACACCTATAACGACCTGCGCAACCTGGGCAAGATCTTCGACGTGCAGGACCGCGCCAATGCACTGATCGCGCAGATGCAGGCACAGGTCGCCCAAGTGCAGGAAAACCTGCCGGCCGACAAGCCCCGCGTGTTCCTCTACGACAGCGGCGAAGACCGCGCCATGACCTCCGGCCGCCTGGGCATGCCCCAGGCGCTGATCGACGCCGCCGGCGGGCGCAACATTCTCGATGACGTGGACGCCAGCTGGACCCGGGTCAACTGGGAAACCGTGGTGGAGCGCAACCCGCAGGTCATCGTGATCGTCGACTACAGCGAAATCACCGCCGAGCAAAAAGAGCAGTTCCTGCTGAACAACCCGGCGCTGCAATCGGTGGACGCGATCAAGAACCAGCGCTTTATCGTGATCCCCTACGTGCAAGCCACGCCGGGCATCGACAACGTGCTGGCGGTTGAAACCCTGGCCAAGGGGTTCCACGGCGAATGATCACCCGTCGCTATGCCCTGCTGCTGAGTGCCCTCGGCGCGTTGTTGCTGATCTCGTGCGTGGTCTCGCTGGGATTCGGCTCGGCGCGGGTACCGGTGGACGTGGTGTGGCGGATCCTGCTGCATAAAGCCTTCGGCGTTGGCGAGGTGGACTGGAGCGCGGGGCAGGAACATATCGTGTGGCTGATCCGCGTGCCGCGCATGTTGCTCGGTGCCCTGGTGGGCGCCGGGCTGGCGTTGATCGGCGCGGTGTTGCAGGCGGTAACGCGCAACCCGCTGGCGGATCCGCACCTGCTGGGCGTGACTTCCGGCGCCACCCTCGGTGCGGTGATCGTGGTGCTGCATGTGGGTGAAGTGATCGGCTTGCTGACCCTGCCCATCGCGGCGTTCATCGGTGCGTTGCTGAGCATGATCGTGGTGCTGGCGGTGGCCAGTCGCAACGGTCGGCTGGAGAGTGACCGCCTGCTGCTGTGCGGGGTGGCAGTGTCGTTCGTGATGATGGCGGTGGCCAATTTGCTGCTGTTCATGGGCGACCACCGCGCGGCCTCGGCGGTGATGTTCTGGATGCTCGGCGGCCTCGGGTTGGCGCGCTGGGAACTGCTGGCCATTCCCTTCGCCACCGTGTTGCTGGGGCTGGTGCTGCTGCTGGGGATGGCTCGCCCGTTGAATGCGCTGATGGCCGGCGAACAGACCGCCGTGACCCTGGGCCTGAACGCGCGCAATGTGCGGCTCAAGGTGTTCCTGATCGCCTCGCTGATGACCGGCGTGCTGGTGTCCATCAGCGGCTCCATCGGCTTTGTCGGGCTGATGGTGCCGCACATTGCCCGGCGCCTTGTAGGTGCCGAACACCGGCGTTTGCTGCCGGTGTGCGTGCTGTTGGGCAGTGTGTTCCTGGTGTGGGTGGATGTGGCGGCCCGCACAATGATTGCCCCCGAAGACCTGCCCATCGGCGTGGCCACGGCGGCCATTGGCGGGCTGTTTTTTATCGGGCTGATGCGGCGGCGTTAAACCCCCTGGTCGGCCTGCTTGAATGCACGCAACAAGCGCCGCGCCACCTGGCTGCGGGGTTGCCAGAAGCGATCGGTTTCCAGGATGGTCAGCTTGCCCGAGGTCGCCAACCGGCGGATCACCTCGCTGGGCTTGACCTTCACCACACCCGTGTCTTCGTCGATCCAGTCATCGCGCAGCAACTGGCTTTCGTCCGCGTGATAGCTGGGCTCATACACAATCAACGCGCCGTGCACCGGGGTGAAGTAGTAACGCGCCCCCGCGATCTTGTCCTGGCGCAGCATCTCGATGAACCCGCGGATTTCCTTCTGGGCAATGAAGTTGTGGGCCAGGCCTTCTTCGTAGCGATCCGCCAGATGCTGGCGCTCGGTGTCGAGCTTGAACAACTGCTGGACGCCCATCACCTTGTAGCCCGCCGGGTAGCGGGTCGATGTGCTGGGGTAGCCGAGGTTCATGATGCCTTCGAACAATGCCTTGTAGGCCGGTGTGTCCGGCCGCAGTCCCACGGCCACCGAGGGGCCCGGGTCTGCCACCGGTTGCACGGCGATGAAGGTGTCGCTGTCGCCGTTGCCCAGCACCGCTCCCAGCCGCGCCTGGTGCTCCAGCGGCACAACCTGTTGCCATACCTGGCGCGCGGCATCGTCCGGGTGGGCGCACAACGGGCCCAGGGCCATGCGGGTATCGCGCACTGCCAGTGTCGTGGCCAGGCGCTTTATCCGGGGCAACAAGGCATCCCAGAACGGGCTGCTGTCGAGTACCCGCAGCTCGCCGGACTCCACCAGTTTCAACACATGGCTGTCGATGCTGCCACGACTGTTGAGGTGTTTCAGATACGCCGCCTGCCGGCGGCTGGAATCCCAGTCCGGGTCGATCCTCACCGCCTGGTACCGAAACAGTGAGCCGTCGGCACATGACACATGCAACGCCAGGAACCGCTCACTCTGTGCCACCCGCAAAAAGCTCAGCGCCGCCAGCACCACGGCCGGAGCCATCAGTTGCGCGTAGCCTTCGGCCTGGGGCAACTCGGGCGCAGCACGCTGCGGCAGCCTCAGATACAGGCCTTGCAGGCTGTACCCGCTCGGCAACTGCCCGCGCAGGAACGCCCGGTCGAGGGCAAAGCCCAGGTCGTCGCCCTTGACCGGCGCACAGGCGACAAAATGCCCATTGTCGGAGGACTTGAGAATCACGCCAAAGCTCAAATCGGCGCGCCCCTGGGCGTATTGATGACCATAGCGTGCCGCGTCGTCAGCATGCTTGAACACCGGGCCCAGCTGCCGATCCGCCACGGCATGGACCGCCGCCTGCGGCGCAACGTAGGCCAGGCCGGGCATCCAGCCCGGCAGCACACGCTGGGCAGAGCCCCACAACGGGCCGCCCTCCAGTACCTGCAAAGTCCCCACCCGCGCCAGCTGATTGACCAGCTCGGTGGGGCTCTTGCGGCCACTGCGCATCTGCTGCTCGACGGCATTGCTGTAAGGGTCGTGCAACGCCAGGCTGTTGGGGGCCAGGGAGGTTTCCAGGTGGCTGAGCAACTGCGTCGTTTCGTTGCGCTGGGCCGAATCCAGCAAGCTGCGCTCGGCGTCCTGGGTACTGAAACCGATGAGTGAGCCGTCGGGCGTCAGCAGGTATTCGTGGGTCCACAGGTGACCCGACTTCAGGGCGGTCTCCAGTACTTTGGTCGAGAACAGGTTTTGATACACCGCGTTTTCTTCAGAGGGTAACCAGAACTCCAGCACCCGGGCGACACGTGACCGGTAGCGCGCGACCATTTTCCAACCAGGGGCCAGCAGCGCCTGGCTGACGTCCAGGCCCGGCAGGATGACGTTCGGGTCGAAGTCTTCACTCAACACCGGCACCGCCAGGGTCGCGACAAACTTGCCGTTGCGCTGCAACACCAGCCCGCCTTGCAGCGTGTCGCGCTGTGTGCCCAACTGTTGGTGGACGTAACGCACCGCATCGGCCTGGTTGCTGAACAGCGGGCTCAATGGGCGACGCATAAAGTTGGCGAAAGCGGTCCATGGGGCCTGGCTGACATCCAGCTTACCCGCCCACGCCCAGCATTCGCTCGGCACCAAAACGCTCAACCAGCTCAACTTCGCCACTTCGTTGACAAACCCGACCGCCGAGAGCTGCCCGCTGGCCATCAAGGTCTGCACGTCTTCATAGACCCCCGACGGCTGGCGGACCGGGTTGAACAGCGTCGATGCCACCGGCGTTTGTACCCGCAGCAACGCCTGGTCCAGTGTCGAGATAAACACCGGCAAGCCAGTCAGTGCGCCTGTCTCTCGTTGGCGCTTGGCCTCGACGGTGGCACTGGCCAGATCCCCGGCCGAAATAAAATGCTGCGCCAGCCAGTGTTCGGCGGTGGTCAGCCCCTGTGGCATCCAGTTGCGCCGGTAAACCAAGGCGTGCAGTTGATAACCCGCGGGGTAGATGAACTCGCCTTCGTCATCCACGGCAAACACGGCGCTCAAGGCGAACAGCCCGGCCCTATCCCAGGCGGGTACAAGCTCGGAGCAGACAAAGGCGTCCTGATCGCGATGCTTGAGCATGAAACCGAAACCGGTTTGCGTCGGTGCTTCATG
This sequence comes from Pseudomonas sp. 21615526, assembly GCF_013386245.1. Lineage (NCBI taxonomy): Bacteria > Pseudomonadati > Pseudomonadota > Gammaproteobacteria > Pseudomonadales > Pseudomonadaceae > Pseudomonas > Pseudomonas sp. 21615526. The sequence continues at coordinate 11,462 of NZ_JACAOM010000056.1, forward strand.
GTCCAGGCGCGTGTGCAGTGCCCGAGCCGCGTCAGCGGCACTGGCGCAGACCGGGCCATAGGCAATCTGCTCCGGACGTTCGCGCCGGGGTATCGGCAGGCGTGGCCGCCAGTGTTCGGCGATCAGCCCCGGCGCGCCCCACAACGGGTTGGCCTGCACCACCCGCACGCTGCCGGCCGCCGCCACCTGGCTAATCCACTCCCGCGCCGTCAGCGTGCCGCTGGCCAGGTTGAGGGCCGTTGGGCTGCGATGGGGCAAGGGGTCGAGCGCCTTGAACAGGTTCGCCTGGGCGGCAGAGTCGATCAGGTCATACGCCAGCAAACAATCTTCGGCGCCCGACAGGTAGGCCACGGACACCTGTTGGCGATTGCGGATCAGCGTGTGCACGTCCAGGGCGCTGAACATCTGCGCCTCCAGGCAGGCATCGTCCCGCGACCAGCCCGGGCGCTGCAGGCGCTCGGGTTCCAGCAACGAAACCCCGCGGCTGGAACCGTACACGGCCTTGAGCATGTGACCGGGCGGGAGCAGTGAGCGGCCCTTGACGTCCTGGGGGTAGACAACGCCCAGGGCAAAGCGCCCGGCGTCGCTGGCCGGCAATGGCTCAGTGGCCACGTAGAGACCGTCCGGGCGCTGCAGGATATAGCCGCAGTATTCGCCCTCACGCCAGCTGCCGATTTGCCCGTGGGCGTCGCGTGCCGCGTCTTCTACCTGGAGAAACCCGCGGCTCAGTTGCGGGCGGGGTGCCAGGGCGTAAGGTCGCCAGGTGTCGGCGACCAGCCCCGCCACATCCCACAACGTGCCCGGTTGCAACACCGACAGCGCCCCGGCGGCGGCGACCTTTTGGATCATCTCGTGGGGCGTCACGGTGGCGGCCCGCAGTTCATCCCCCAGCCCGTTGTCCGTCACCCGGCCATCGGGCAGCACCTGGTAGAGCTGGCTTTCCTCGGCCGAGCCGGAGGCGTCATAGGCCAACTGAGCGCCGTCCGCCGTGCTGAGGTAGAAGGCCAGATTGCTCTCGGGGTGGATGCGCAGCGCGGCAATCCCCTGGGCAAAATCCGTGGTGTCGATAAAGCCCTCGTACAACCAGGGTTCGGCGCCGATGCCGGTGGCGTCCGGTGCGCTGCGGCAGTACCAGCCACGCAGGGCGAAGCCTGGCGGCAGGCTGGCATTGCCAAAAACATTCGCCAACACGAAAAGGGTTTCGCCGGCGGGTATCGGTGCGCAAGGCTCGCTGACCACATACTGCTCTGCACTCGAGTGCTTGAGGATGCAACCGACTCGCCGGCCATCCGCCGTTGCCTGCATACGGTCATGGGCATAACGGGCGGCGGTTGCCAGGTCAGTGAAAACCCAGCTCAGCGGCATATCAATGGGGGCTGCGGCGGCGAAAGGCGTTTCGGGCTCCCAGGTGGCCGGGACCCGGCCCTGGACGTTGTACCAGGTCTCATCCGCCAGCAGCACCGTCAACTCACCGAGTTTTACCAGCTCTTTGATCAGCCCTTCACGCGTGCCGTCAAACCCTTGTACGCGGGCCACACCCTGGCCATCGCGTTCAACTTGTGCCAGGTACTCGCCGAATTCACGCTCGGCCCGAGAGCCGCTGACAGCGTATTTGATCAACGTACCGTTCGTTCCGCTGGTGTAAAGCACCTTGATCTGATCGGAAAAAACCAGCGTCATGTCGATCGCTTGAGTCGACGGTGTACTGATCAGGAACGCCAGCTGTCGCGAGGTTTTTTGAGGATAGTTGGCACGCACCTCGGCCAGGTCGTAGACAGGTCGATTGAACTCGCCAACCATTTGGTGCCCTTCAAGCTCGACCCGCGTCAGAGCGTTGTCGGTGGGCAATGCCCCGCCCCACAACGACAGCCACCTGTCAGGGTCTGACAGCCTGGAGGCCACAAACAGCCCATCGCTGCGCTTGAAGATGTAAGCCTGGAGAAAAGAGCCGTGGGGTGAACCCACCTTGTAATGCAGGTAGCGTGCGACATCATCGGCAGTGACGAAGGCAGGGCTCAGCGACGCATGGACTTTCGCGAAGGCCCTCCATTGCGGTCCTACCACTCCGGCCTTGTCCCATACCCGTCCGGGCTCAACCACCGTCAGCGTGCCCACGGCAGCCACTTGCCGGACAAACTCGGAAGGGCTCAAGGTGGCGTCCTTCAAGCGTCCGTCGAGATCCGCGCCGCGATTGGCGAACAGCTGGGACTGCGCCTGCGAGCCGGTGCAGTGGTACATCAGCAGCGCGCCGTCGTTGGCGCGCAAGTAAAAGTGCAAGCCCAGGTCGTCGGTCCCCGCCATCATCACCACGGCAGCCAACGCAGAAGCCGTGAAGAAGTTTTCCGCCAGCCACGACTCTTTCGCCACGGTCGGTTTCGCTTGCGGTGATAGGGAGCAGTAAATACCGAAGGTCAAAAACTCACTGTCCGCCTTGTGCACTTTTGGCAGTGACAACTTGCCACTGGTCAGCGCAAACGCCGCCTTGAGTTCATCCGACGGAAATTCGGCCACGTACTGGTTCGACGCGCTTTTGTACAGGTAGCCAAAGAGACTCTCCTGCCGTGCAAACCCCAGCGACGGCAAGACTGATCGCACCGCGTCCTGCCACCGGCGGCTGACTTGGCTGGCGAGAGGCGCCAGTGCGTCCTGCCCGATTTGCGACAGGGTTTGATTGAGGGTCCACGGCGCCAGCAGTTGGCCAGGCTTTCCACCCAGCTCGGCGTTGGCAACGATGACCCGCAGGTAGCCGGCCCTGGCCGTCTCATTGATAAAGGCGATGTAGTCGTCGAAATCGGCCGCAGGCTTGGTCGCCATCAACTGGTTCAAGAAGCTGGCCTCAGTCGCAGAGCCGCTGCTTTCATACTGGATGAGCGAGCCATAGAACCCGGACAGGTAGTAACGGGTGCACAGCATGCGCACCTGGATGATGATGCGCAGGATATTGATGGGGAAAAAGCTGCGATCCAGGCGGCGCTGCGCGCCTGTCCAGTGCTGTATCTGCGCGGAGCGTCGGGTGCCATCCTCGCCGCGCGAACTGTACAGGGCGTGAACGCTGTGGCCCTCGTACGCCAGGAAATTCCTGTTGGCATCGACCTTGAGCAGGTCGCTCTGGAAGTCGAATGCAGTGGCGGTGCCGGCCACCGGCACGCTTGGCAGGTACATCCCGTCATCACGCTTGAAAACCAGCCCGCCAAATACCGTCTCGCGCCGGTTGCCGATCTGTTGATGCGCCCAATGGGCGGCATCATGGTCGGTGACGAATGCCGGCCCCAGATGGGGAACCGGCCTGCGCGTGATCGCCACTTGATCGTCTTGAATGTGAGTACTGTCCATGTTCATCGTCACTTGAGTGAAGTTAAGAAAACTGGCGCTGCCCCTGGGTTGCCGGGGGCACCAGGCAGGCTTCACTTTCAAGGGTTTGGCTGGACGCAGGCATTAGATAGTTAAGGCTCGGGGCGCCAGGCACCATCAGGGTGCGCCTGCACGCACAGCCTGCGTTGATTGGCGCCGCATTGGTGCATCGCCCACCCCCATAGCCCGGTCACGGCTCGCGCGCACCACGCTTGCGCGCCCCGGCACAGCCTTTGCAATCACTCCCTCATCACATCATTGAGTCATGGAGATTGCACAATGAAGCGTCGCAGCTTGATCAAGGCTTTCACACTGTCGGCATCCATCGCCGCGATGGGCATGACCTGGACGGTACAGGCCGCCGAGACCATCAAGGTCGGCATCCTGCACTCGCTGTCCGGGACCATGGCGATCTCCGAGACCTCGCTCAAAGACATGGCGCTGATGACCATCGACGAGATCAACGCCAAGGGCGGCGTGAACGGCAAGATGCTCGAACCGGTAGTGGTGGACCCGGCCTCCAACTGGCCGCTGTTCGCTGAAAAGGGCCGCCAGTTGCTGACCCAGGACAAGGTCGCCGTGGTGTTCGGTTGCTGGACCTCGGTGTCGCGCAAATCGGTCTTGCCGGTGTTCGAAGAACTCAACGGCCTGCTGTTCTACCCGGTGCAATACGAAGGCGAAGAGATGTCGCCGAACGTGTTCTATACCGGTGCGGCGCCGAACCAGCAGGCGATCCCGGCGGTGGAATACCTGATGAGCGAAGAAGGCGGCGGCGCCAAGCGCTTCTTCCTGCTGGGCACCGACTACGTGTACCCGCGCACCACCAACAAGATCCTGCGTTCGTTCCTGCACTCCAAAGGCGTAGCGGATAAAGACATCGAAGAGGTCTACACCCCGTTCGGCCACAGCGATTACCAGACCATCGTGGCCAACATCAAAAAATTCTCCGCCGGTGGCAAGACCGCAGTGATCTCCACCGTGAACGGCGACTCCAACGTGCCGTTCTACAAAGAGCTGGCCAACCAGGGCCTGAAGGCTACCGACGTACCGGTCGTCGCCTTCTCCGTGGGTGAAGAAGAACTGCGCGGCATCGACACCAAGCCGCTAGTGGGCAACCTCGCCGCCTGGAACTACTTCCAGTCGGTGGAGAACCCGGTGAACAAGAAATTCGTCGCCGACTGGAAAGCCTACGCCAAGGCCCACAACCTGCCGGGCGCGGACAAAGCCGTGACCAACGACCCGATGGAAGCCACCTACGTGGGCATCCACATGTGGGCGCAGGCGGTGGAGAAAGCCAAGTCCACCGACGTCGACAAAGTGCGTGAAGCCATGGCCGGGCAGACCTTTGCCGCGCCGTCCGGCTTCACCCTGACCATGGACAAGACCAACCACCACCTGCACAAGCCGGTGATGATCGGCGAGATCCAGTCTGACGGGCAGTTCTCGGTGGTGTGGCAGACCCAGGAGCCGATTCGTGCCCAGCCGTGGAGCCCGTATATCCCTGGCAATGACAAAAAGCCGGATTACGCCGTCAAGAGCAACTAAGACCGACTCGGTCTAAATGTGGGAGCGGGCTTGCTCGCGAAAGCGGTGTGTCAGTCGACGCATCCGAAACTGAGCCAGCGCTTTCGCGAGCAAGCCCGCTCCCACATTGTCCGTGCATGATCAGGACATTTTGTATGCCCACTGCCCTATACCGCTTCATCCTCGCCGCCCTGCTGTTGCTGCCCCTCGCCGCACACGCCAGCGACGCCGAAGACTTCATCAACGCCAACCCGATGCAACAAGCCAAGCTGCTCCAGGACTGGGCCGCCCAGCCCGACCCGGCGCGCATCGAGCTGGTGGACGCCCTGCAACAAGGCCAGATCAGCGTCAACGGCGAAACCAAGACCGTACGCCTGAACAACCGCCTGCGCGGCCTGATCGACAACGTGCAAGCCAGCCAGGAATTGCTCGCTGCCGACCCCAAGGTGCGCCTTGCCGCCGCCCAGACTCTGCAAAAAAGTGCACAACCTGCGCAGCTGAAATTCCTCGACCAGCAACTCGCCGGCGAAACCAATGATGACGTACACACAGCCCTCAGTCTCGCCCTGGCCAACCTGCAACTGGTAGACCCCGACCCGGCCGTGCGCCTGGCCGCCGTGCGCTTGCTCGGCGGCACCGGCGACCCGCTGGCCCGCACTCGCCTGGAAGCCTTGCTCGCTCCCGGCGTCGAAGCCGACGCCACGGTGCACACCGCCGCCGAGACCAGCCTGGCCCAGGTCAAACGCAAACTGATGGTGGGCGAGATTCTCGGCCAGGCCTTCAGCGGCATGTCCCTGGGCTCGATCCTGCTGCTGGCGGCGCTCGGCCTGGCGATCACCTTCGGCCTGCTCGGGGTGATCAACATGGCCCACGGCGAGATGCTGATGCTCGGCGCCTACTCCACCTATGTGGTGCAGTTGCTGATGCAGCGCTACGTGCCCCAGGCCATCGAGTTCTACCCGCTGATCGCGCTGCCGGTGGCGTTTTTTGTCACCGCCGCCATCGGCATGGCCCTGGAGCGCACGGTGATTCGTCACCTCTACGGCCGCCCGCTGGAAACCCTGCTCGCCACCTGGGGCATCAGCCTGATGCTGATCCAACTGGTGCGCCTGGTGTTCGGTGCGCAGAACGTTGAAGTGGCCAACCCCGAGTGGCTGTCCGGGGGAATCCAGGTGCTGCCCAACCTGGTGCTGCCGTACAACCGCATCGTGATCATCGCCTTCGCGCTGTTCGTGGTGGTGCTGACCTGGCTGCTGCTGAACAAGACGCGCCTGGGCCTCAACGTGCGGGCCGTCACCCAGAACCGCAACATGGCCGCCTGCTGCGGCGTGCCCACCGGACGCGTGGACATGCTCGCCTTTGGCCTCGGCTCCGGCATAGCGGGCCTCGGTGGCGTGGCCCTGAGCCAGATCGGCAACGTCGGCCCGGACCTCGGCCAGAGCTACATCATCGACTCGTTCCTGGTGGTGGTACTCGGCGGTGTCGGCCAGTTGGCCGGTAGCGTCATGGCCGCCTTCGGCCTGGGGATAGCCAACAAGATTCTTGAACCGCAGATCGGTGCCGTGCTCGGCAAGATCCTGATCCTCGCGCTGATCATTCTGTTCATCCAGAAACGCCCGCAAGGACTCTTCGCACTGAAAGGACGGGTGATCGACTGATGAACCAGCCATTGATGCTCACGGCCGCGCAAAAGGCCGGCCCCAAGGTGACCGTCGCGGTCGGTGCAGTGGTGCTGATCCTGCTGCTGGCGCTGCCGTTGTTCTCGCTGTTGTCACCGGAAAATCCGCTGCACGTTTCCGCCTATACCCTGACGTTGGTGGGCAAGATTCTGTGCTACGCCATCGTCGCCCTGGCGCTGGACCTGGTGTGGGGTTATGCCGGGATGTTGTCCCTCGGGCACGGCCTGTTCTTTGCGCTGGGCGGTTATGCCATGGGCATGTACCTGATGCGCCAGGCGTCCGGCGATGAGCTGCCGGCGTTCATGACCTTTTTGTCGTGGACCGAGTTGCCGTGGTACTGGACCGGCACCAGCCACTTCCTCTGGGCAATGTGCCTGGTGGTGTTGGCGCCGGGATTGCTGGCACTGGTGTTCGGGTTCTTCGCCTTCCGCTCACGGATCAAGGGCGTGTACTTCTCGATCATGACCCAGGCCCTGACCTTCGCCGGGATGCTGTTGTTCTTCCGCAACGAGACCGGGTTTGGCGGCAATAACGGCTTTACCAATTTCCGCAGCATCCTCGGGTTTGGCATCACCGAGCCGGGTACGCGAGCGGCGCTGTTTGTGGCCACCGTGGTGTTGTTGGTGGCGAGCCTGTTCATCGGCTGGCGCCTGGCCCAGAGCAAGTTCGGCCGGGTGCTGACAGCGCTGCGGGATGCGGAAAATCGCCTGATGTTCTGCGGCTACGACCCGCGTGGCTTCAAGCTGTTCGTGTGGGTGTTGAGCGCGGTGCTGTGTGGTTTGGCGGGCGCGTTGTATGTGCCGCAAGTGGGCATCATCAACCCCAGCGAAATGTCGCCGACCAACTCCATTGAGGCCGCTGTGTGGGTGGCCCTCGGCGGGCGTGGAACCTTGATCGGCCCGCTGCTGGGCGCCGGTGTGGTCAACGGCATGAAGAGCTGGTTCACCGTGGCGTTTCCTGAGTATTGGCTGTTCTTCCTCGGTGCGCTGTTCATCATCGTCACCCTGTATTTGCCCAAGGGTGTGATTGGCCTGCTGAAGAAGAGGGGCGACCAATGAGGATCACAGCGACGGCCGAATTTATGCTCGAACCTATCCTTGAACCCAATAAAGACCAGGGCAGCGCCCGCGATGCCATTGGCCTCGGTCAGGCCGCCGGCAAAGGCCTGAACACCCGCCACGGCACGATCCTGACCCTGGAAGACATCAGCGTCAGCTTCGACGGTTTCAAGGCATTGAACGACTTGAACCTGTACATCGGCGTCGGCGAATTGCGCTGCATCATCGGCCCCAACGGCGCGGGCAAAACCACGCTGATGGACGTGATCACCGGCAAGACCCGGCCCAGCCACGGCAAGGCCTGGTTCGGCGAAACCCTCGACCTGACGAGCATGAGCGAAGTGCAGATCGCCCAGGCCGGCATCGGTCGCAAGTTCCAGAAGCCCACGGTATTCGAAGCCCTCAGCGTGTTCGAAAACCTCGAGCTGGCGCAGAAGACCGACAAGTCGGTGTGGGCCAGCCTGCGGGCGCGCTTGAGTGGCGAGCAGAAAGACCGCATCAGCGAAGTGCTCGACACCATCCGACTCACCGCTTCAGTCAATCGCCCGGCCGGCTTGCTGTCCCACGGCCAGAAACAGTTCCTGGAAATCGGCATGTTGCTGATGCAGGACCCGCAACTGTTGCTGCTGGATGAACCGGTGGCGGGCATGACCGATGCCGAAACCGAGTTCACCGCCGAGCTGTTCAAGCGCCTGGCGGGCAAGCATTCGCTGATGGTGGTGGAACACGACATGGGCTTTGTCGGCTCGATTGCCGACCACGTGACGGTGTTGCACCAGGGCAGCGTGCTGGCCGAAGGGTCGCTGGAACAGGTGCAGGAAAATGAGCGGGTGATCGAGGTTTACCTCGGCCGCTGAACCTGATCGTTCCCACGCTCCGCGTGGGAACGATCATTAAGGGGAACTGAACATGCTGCAAGTCGACAAGCTGCACCAGTACTACGGCGGTAGCCACATCCTGCGCGGGCTTTCCTTTGAGGTAAAAGTCGGCGAAGTCACCTGCCTGCTGGGCCGCAACGGCGTGGGCAAGACCACCTTGCTCAAGTGCCTGATGGGTTTGCTGCCGGCCAAGGAAGGTGCGGTGAACTGGGAAGGCCGCGCCATTACCGGCTTCAAGCCGCACCAGCGGGTGAACGCCGGTATCGCCTACGTGCCCCAGGGCCGGGAGATTTTTGGCCGCCTGACAGTGGAAGAAAACCTGCTGATGGGCCTGTCACGCTTCCCCGGCTCCGAAGCCAAGGAAGTGCCCGCCTTCATCTACGAGCTGTTCCCGGTGCTGCTGCAAATGAAGCAACGCCGGGGTGGTGACTTGTCCGGCGGCCAGCAACAGCAGCTGGCTATCGGTCGGGCCCTGGCCAGCCGCCCGCGCCTGTTGATCCTCGATGAACCCACCGAAGGCATCCAGCCGTCGGTGATCAAGGAGATCGGCGCGGTGATCAAGAAGCTCGCGGCACGCGGCGACATGGCGATTCTGCTGGTGGAGCAGTTCTATGATTTTGCCGCGGAACTGGCCGACCAGTACCTGGTGATGTCCCGGGGCGAAATCGTCCAGCAGGGGCGTGGAGAAAATATGGAAAGCGAGGGTGTGCGCGGGCTCGTTACGATCTAATCTGTAGCGTCCTAACGATAAGCACTGACCATGACCCTACCTGCCCCCACCGCGCTGTTCACCCCAAGCTGGCACGCCGAGCTGGAACTCGGCTACGCGCGTTTCGGCGACACCACGCGCCCGGTGATGCGCCGCCACCTCGGCCCGCTGCGGGTGCAAAAGCATCTGTACGCCGAAGGCCCCGAGGTGTGCCAGCACATCATCGTGCACCCGCCGGGCGGGATTGCCGGCGGTGATCGTCTCGATATCAGCACCCATGTCGCCGAAGGTGCGTGGGCGCAACTGACCAGCCCCGGCGCGGCCAAGTGGTACCGCGCCGGCGGGCCGGCGTATCAGAAACTGGAGCTGACGGTTGAGGCGGGCGCGACGCTGGAATGGCTGCCGCAGGAGACCATCGTGTTCAGCGCTGCCCAGGCCGAACTCACCACCCGCATCGACCTGCAAGGCGATGCCCGGCTGTTTTACTGGGACGTGGTCGCCCTCGGGCGCCCCGCCAGCGGCGAGCGTTTCGACCTCGGGCACTTCCAGTCGCACCTGGATATCCGCCGCGACGGCCAGTTGATTTGGCATGAGCGCCAGCGCATTGTGGGCGCCGACGGTTTGCTCGACTCACCCATCGGGCTGGACGGGCAACCGGTGTTTGCGACCTTGCTGGTGACCGGCGAAATCGACCCTGAACTGCTCGAACAATGTCGCTCCCTGCCCCACCCGGTACGCGGCGACCTGACCCAATTGCCCGGCCTGCTGGTGGCCCGCTGCCTGGCCAGTGAAGCGCTGCTGGCGCGAGCCTGGCTGATCGCACTGTGGCGCCTGCTGCGCCCGGCCGTGCTGGGCCGCGAGGCTGTATCACCGAGAATCTGGAGCACATGAAGATTAAAAATGTGGGAGCGGGCTTGCTCGCGAATGCAGTGGGTCAGGCAAAGATGCATTCACTGACACACCGCATTCGCGAGCAAGCCCGCTCCCACATTGGATCTCCGGTGTTTTTACGAATGTATTTCATAGTGGACCTTGAACGATGGACCTGACCCCACGGGAAAAAGACAAACTGCTGATCTTCACCGCCGGCCTGGTAGCCGAGCGACGGTTGGCGCGCGGTGTGAAGCTCAACTACCCGGAAACCATCGCCTACATCTCCGCCGCGTTGATGGAAGGCGCCCGCGATGGCCGCACCGTCGCCGAGCTGATGCACTTCGGCACCACCCTGCTCACCCGCGAACAGGTGATGGAAGGCATCCCGGAAATGATCCCGGACATCCAGGTGGAAGCCACCTTCCCCGACGGCACCAAGCTGGTCACCGTCCACCAACCCATCGCCTGAGGCCCGACCATGTCCTTTTTGATTCGTGATGCGGTGCACGCCGATTTGCCAGGGATTCGCGATATCTACAACGACGCGGTGCTCAACACCACGGCGATCTGGAACGAACAACCGGTAGACCTGGGCAACCGCCAGGCCTGGTTCAGCGCTCGTCAGTCGCAGTTTTATCCGGTCCTGGTGGCCTTCGAAGACGAGCAGGTCATCGGCTATGCCTCGTTCGGCGACTGGCGGCCCTTCGAAGGCTTTCGCCACACCGTCGAACACTCGGTGTACGTGCGCAACGACCAGCGCGGCAAAGGCCTCGGCCCACAGTTGATGCAGGTGCTGATCGAGCGGGCGAAAACCTGCGACAAACACGTGATGGTCGCCGCCATCGAAAGCGGCAACCAGGCCTCGATCCGCCTGCATGAGCGCCTGGGTTTCATCACCACCGGGCAGATGCCCCAGGTCGGCACCAAGTTCGGCCGCTGGCTGGACCTGACCTTCATGCAACTGACGCTCAACCCAGGCGCTGTGCCGCCCAAGGAGTGACACCGATGAACGCCCAACTGCGTCGAGTCAATGCCGAAAGTTTTGCCCATTACCGCCCGGGTTTGATTGAGCTGTTGCTGGACGCCGTGAAGCACGGCGCATCGGTGGGCTTCATGGCCGACTTCGATGAAGCCCAGGCCGGCACTTATCTCAACGGCGTGCAGGCCAGCCTCACCGATGGCAGCCTGCTGCTGTGGGTGGTGGTGCGTGATGAACACGTCATCGCCAGCGTGCAATTGGCGCTGTGCATGAAAGCCAATGGCCTGAACCGCGCCGAAGTGCAGAAGTTGCTGGTGCACAGCGAGGCCCGGCGCCGTGGCCTTGGCCAGCAACTGATGAGCGCCCTGGAACTGAGCGCCCGCCAGTACAAACGCGGGCTGCTGTATCTGGACACCGAAGCCGGCTCCGGCGCCGAAGCCTTCTACCAGTCGCTGCGTTATACCAAGATCGGTGAATTGCCCAACTACTGCCAAAGCCCGGACGGGCGCTACACCCCGACCGCCATCTACTTCAAGACCCTGGGGCAACCTGCATGATTCCTGGCGAATTTCAGATCCAGCCTGGCGACATCGAACTCAACGTGGGCCGGCGCACCGCCACCCTGAGCGTGGCCAACAGCGGCGACCGGCCGATCCAGGTCGGTTCCCACTATCACTTTTTCGAGACCAACGACGCACTGACGTTCGACCGTGCCGCCAGCCGTGGCATGCGCCTGAACATCCCGGCCGGCACCGCCGTGCGCTTTGAGCCGGGGCAGAGTCGTGAAGTGGAACTGGTTGAGCTGAGTGGCAAACGCCGGGTGTTCGGGTTTGCCGGGCGCATCATGGGCGACCTGGATTAATGATCGTTCCCACGCTCTGCGTGGGCATGCATCCTGTGACGTTCCGCGTCACGACCTTCAAGAGCGGACGCAGAGCGTCCAGGGCGACATTCCCACGCAGAGCGTGGGAACGATCAGGAACTAAACACATGAAGATTTCCAGACAAGCCTACGCCGACATGTACGGCCCCACCGTGGGTGACAAGGTCCGCCTGGCCGACACCGAGCTGTTCGTCGAAGTCGAACAGGACTTCACCGTCTACGGCGAAGAAGTGAAGTTCGGCGGCGGCAAGGTGATCCGTGATGGCCAGGGCCAGAGCCAACTGCTCGCCCATGAGGTGGTCGACACCCTGATCACCAACGCGCTGATCATCGACCACTGGGGCATCGTCAAGGCTGACGTCGGCCTGAAAAACGGCCGCATCGCTGCCATCGGCAAGGCCGGCAACCCGGACATCCAGCCCGGCGTGACCATCTGCGTCGGCGCCAGCACCGAAGTGATTGCCGGTGAGGGCATGATCCTCACCGCCGGCGGCATCGACACCCACATCCACTTCATTTGCCCACAGCAAATCGAAGAAGCACTGACCAGCGGCGTCACCACCATGATCGGCGGCGGCACCGGGCCGGCCACCGGCACCAACGCCACCACCTGCACCTCCGGCCCATGGCACTTGGCGCGCATGCTCCAGGCCTCCGACTCGTTCCCGATGAACATCGGCTTCACCGGCAAGGGCAACGCCAGCCTGCCGGAGCCGTTGATCGAACAAGTGAAGGCCGGTGCCATTGGCTTGAAGCTGCACGAGGACTGGGGCACCACGCCGGCGAGCATCGACAACTGCCTGAGCGTCGCCGACGAGTACGACGTGCAGGTGGCGATCCACAGCGACACCCTCAACGAATCCGGCTTTGTCGAAACCACCCTCGCCGCCTTCAAGGGCCGCACCATCCACACCTACCACACCGAAGGTGCCGGTGGCGGTCACGCGCCAGACATCATCAAGGCCTGTGGCTTCCCCAACGTGCTGCCCAGCTCCACCAACCCAACCCGGCCGTTCACCCGCAACACCATCGACGAACACCTGGACATGTTGATGGTGTGCCATCACCTGGACCCGAGCATTGCCGAAGACGTGGCCTTTGCCGAAAGCCGCATCCGCCGCGAAACGATTGCCGCCGAAGACATCCTTCATGACCTCGGCGCGTTCTCGATGATCAGCTCCGACAGCCAGGCCATGGGGCGGGTTGGCGAGGTGATCACACGCACCTGGCAGACCGCCGACAAGATGAAAAAACAGCGCGGGCGATTGCCTGGCGACGGCGAAGGCAATGACAACTTCCGCGCCAAACGCTACATCGCCAAGTACACTATCAACCCGGCGATTACCCACGGCATCAGCCACGAAGTGGGCTCGATTGAAGTGGGCAAGTGGGCCGACCTGGTGCTGTGGCGCCCGGCGTTTTTCGGGATCAAGCCGACGCTGATTCTCAAGGGCGGCGCGATTGCCTCAAGCCTCATGGGCGACGCCAACGCCTCGATCCCGACGCCGCAACCGGTGCACTACCGCCCGATGTTCGCCAGCTTCGGCAGCTCGCTGCACGCCACCAGCCTGACCTTTATCAGCCAGGCGGCGTTGGCGGCAGGCCTGCCGGAGCAGTTGGGGTTGAAGAAGCAGATCGCCGTGGTCAAGGGTTGCCGCGCGGTGCAGAAAACCGACTTGATCCACAACGATTACCTGCCGGATATCGAGGTTGACCCGCAGACCTACCAGGTCAAGGCCGATGGAGTATTGCTGTGGTGTGAGCCTGCGGATGTGTTGCCGATGGCGCAGCGTTACTTCTTGTTCTAAGCCCCAAATACGGCACTGATCGCCTGGTCGGTCAGTGTCGTGTTCAATGAGTTGAGTTCGCTGGTGATGCTGGCAAGCGAAGTGTCGTATTCAGCCCGACTCATGACGGTTCCCGGCAGGCTGTTACCGCGCGGCCGACCGAGGATATCGGCGGTCCTGGCGATGGTGTCGCTCAGGCCCTTCTTGGCCTCGGCAGACAAGCCGCCATCCCTGGCCCATTGCGCTTGCGCGTCCTCGTAGTCGAGCAACGCGTCAGATTTCCGGAAGATTCTCAAGTATTCCACCTTGTGGGCCCGCTCCAGAAACTCCCTCCACATCGGCTGCTCGATCAGGTTGGCGCGCAACTGATCCCCCTGGTCCAGCGCTGTCACCTGCTCGTACGCCGCCTCTACCATGGCCGGCGTCACATACTCTTCGCGGTACAGCATGGTTCTGGCCTGCCACGGCAAGTCCAGGCGAGAGGATAGCTGGGAGGTGTAAGCCAGGTAGATCTCGACCTCATCAATAGGCGGGATCTCATTGCCTGCGTTGTCGTAATGAGAGACCAACATGCCCTCCTGGTCATACTCCGTATACCTGGCGCCTTGACTGATCAATTGTGCCACGCGCGCATGAGCGATCCGCCCCAACTCCTCCAATCGCCACTTGCCCCTGGCCAACTTGAGCACGCTGCTTCTCACCGCATTCGCGTCTTCATTGGCATAGGCCGAGCGCAACAACACTTCAACCCCCATGGCATTGAACAACTGCGCCCCCGCATCCACGCAAGCCGTGGGGAACTGTGCCATGCGGAACAGCTCCTCTCGCAACTCGGCGTCTTCGCCCATGGCCTCCAGCATGCGCCATACTTTCGCAGTCAGCTCCGGCAGGTAGCGCTTGCCCTCGACTACGGCATCCCCTGATTTGGACAGGTAGCGAATTTCGTTGAAAAAAGCTTCAGAACCGAAGGCATCCTCCAGCCTTTGCCACAATTGCTGCTTGGATTCCCATTCCTCTTCGGTCAATCCCGTTTTCCAGAGTTTGCTATCGGCCCGGCCTTTGGGTGGAAGCTGACGATCCGGATCATTACCGGCTGCCTCGATATATAACCTGAAATCGCTCACGGCTTTAGTACTCAGTAGCTCTCGGGAGAGCGTCGTGCGCGCGATGATCCGGGCGTTATCAGAACCCGGCGCAAATACCGGTACGCGGATAAGCGCGTTCTCACGCAAATCCAGAATGAAATGCCGTGGGCGCGGCAGGCGAAACACGCTGGCAGGCCACTCCTCCAAATCTGTTTCAGCCAGCCACAGCTGGCGCAAATCAGGCATGCGACTCACGTCCGGCGCCAGACCCAATGGATTGCTTTCAAGCGACAGCTCCTTGAGCTGTTTCAGTTTGCTCAAGGCCATGACGCTCTCCTGACTCAGGACTATTTCATTGCCTCCCAGATACAACTCGGTCAGGTGCGGCATGGCGGCAATGGCCGGCGGCAGCCGCGTCAACCGGCAGGCTTGCACGGACAAGCTGCGCAGGCTGCGAAAGTTGGAAACAAACCCGTCGACGTCGTCACTGGTCAAGGCCATGCTGCGCAGGGTCAGCTTACTGACGTGATCAAAGTCGGCCGGCAATGGCGGCAGGGTGCGCAACTGCTGGCGCAATTCGACCCCATCCCACTTGATGGCCTGGCCGAGGTATCGACCATTGCCGTCGATATCCCGCACCCCGGTTCTGCGCCAGGCCGCCTCAATGGCCTTGACGATCCGGCCCCTGGCCCGATAAATCCGATCTGCCGCCTGGCCACTGGTCGACGCGCCTGCGCGAGCGCTAATCTGCCAGGTTCGCAACGTCTGAGTCAGGTTGCTGAATTCGCTTTCGAGTTCCTGTACCCAGGTGAGATCGAGTGGGTCGCCAAGAGGTCGCAACTCGGCAATTTCGTTGGCGGTGATGTCCGGGTACAAATTGCGAATGCGTGCCTGCAGGCTCCGCTCAAACGCCCACCCGCCGCGCCCGCTCAAGGGG